>NZ_JBVHLF010000012.1:140958-156381 GCF_055559155.1 Kitasatospora sp. NPDC024654 | reverse complement strand
CCCCCCCCCCCCCCACCCCCCCCCCCCCCCCCCCCCCCCCCCCCCCCCCCCCCCCCCCCCCCCCCCCCCCCCCCCCCCCCCCCCCCCCCCCCCCCGCCGTGTTGCGTCCGGCCCCGTCCGGCCGGGCGGGTCAGCCGCCGTGGCCGCGACCGGCTCCCACCGCCGCCGACCCGGTCTCCGCCGGCACCTCCGCGCGCCGGTTGCGGACCATCGAGGAGGCCAGCGCGGCCCCGATGAAGGCCACCCCGATCAGCCCGGTGACCACCTCGGGGATCTCGTGCTTGATGGAGAGCAGCAGGATCGCCGCCAGCGCGCCGATCGCGTAGTGCGCGCCGTGCTCCAGGTAGACGTACTCGTCCAGGGTCCCCTTGCGGACCAGGAAGACGGTCAGCGAGCGGATGTACATCGCGCCGATGCCCAGGCCCAGGGTGATCTGGAAGATGTCGTTGGAGATCGCGAAGGCGCCGACCACCCCGTCGAAGGAGAACGAGGCGTCCAGCACCTCCAGGTAGAGGAAGAGGAAGAACGCGGCCTTGCCGGCCACCGCGGCCAGCGGGCGGCCCTGCCGCTCGGCCTCCTCCTCGACCTCCTCCTCCGCCTCCAGCGAGTTCTCGAAGACGCCGGAGAGGCCACCCACCGCCAGGTAGCTCGCCAACCCGAGCACGCCGGCCAGCAGAACCGTTTCGGCGTGCGCCCCCGCGAAGAACCGCGCCACCAGGACCAGCGCGGTCAGGGCGATCACCGAGGCCAGCGCCTCCAGCCGGCCGATCCGCTCCAGCGGCCGCTCGATCCAGCGCAGCCAGTGGAAGTCCTTCTCCCCGAGCACGAAGTCCAGGAAGATCATCAGCAGGAACGTTCCACCGAAGGCCGCGATGGCCGGCTTGGCGGCCGCCAGGTGCTGACCGTAGGTCAGCCCCTGGTAGGTGTGGCCCGAGTGGAGTGCCAGGTTGAGCACGGTGTCCGGGCCGATGTGCGCGGTCAGCCCGACCACCAGCAGCGGGAAGACCAGTCGCATGCCGACCACCGCGATCAGCACGCCGACGGTCAGGAAGACCCTCTGCCAGAACGGGGTCATCCGCCGCAGCACCGTGGCGTTGACCACCGCGTTGTCGAAGGAGAGCGAGATCTCCAGAATCGCCAGGATCAGTACCAGGCCGAAGCCCTGGGCGCCCCAGATCAGCCCGGCGGCGATCAGGCCGGCCACGGTGACCGCGAACGACCAGCCGAAGGTGCGGAGAAACACGGGGATACCTTTCGGTTCAGGAGGCGCCGGGGCGCCCCTCCCGCCCGGGCGTGTTCCCGGGCAGGCCCCCCGCACTGCCCTCGAGTTCAGGGCGCGTTCTTGACGGTCCCTTTACTGTACGTTGACGCCGAAGTCGAGGGCGATGCCGCGAAGACCGGAGGCGTACCCCTGGCCCACGGCGCGGAACTTCCACTCCCCCTGGTAGCGGTACAGCTCACCAAAGATCATGGCGGTCTCGCTGGACGCGTCCTCGGTCAGGTCGTAGCGCGCGATCTCCTGCCCGTTGGCCTGGTTCACCACCCGGATGTAGGCGTTGCGAACCTGCCCGAAGCTCTGCAGCCGGGCCTCGGCGTCGTAGATCGAGACCGGGAAGACCACCTTGTCCACCTGGGCCGGCACCAGGTCGAGGTTGACCAGCACGACCTCCTCGTCACCCTCGTCGCCCTCGGTGCCGCCCACCAGGTTGTCGCCCAGGTGCTCGACCGAGCCCTCGGGGCTCTTGAGGTTGTTGTAGAAGACGAAGTACTCGTCGCCCAGCACCCGGCCGCCGGCGCAGAGCAGCGCGCTGGCGTCGAGGTCGAAGGGCGCGCCGGTGGTCGAGCGGGCGTCCCAGCCCAGGCCGATCTGCACCTGCGTCAGGTTCGGCGCGGCCTTGCTCAGCGAGACGTTGCCGCCCTTGGCGAGCGTGACACTCATGGTGGTTCTTCCTCCCACTCCCTGGCGCCCCGGCTGGGACACCGTCAGTTACCGGACTCCGGGGACAACCGGCCGGGGCCCGGACCGCGCGGTGACACGGAGAGGCGCACCATCAGGTCTAGCCCCCCGTACCGCCCCGCGGCCACTGCCTCGGCACTGAACTTCCTGAACTAGGGGAACTTATCAGCGTGGCTGCCGCCCACCCGGTCCAAGGGCGGGGCGGCGGCAGCCGCGCAGGGGGTCTGACCAGGCGTCGGACGGCGCCGCCGGCGGTCAGCGGGAGGCGGCGTCCACCGGGTGGCGCTCCGCGCGCCGTCGCGGCGCCCGCTCGGCGCGGGCGTCCGGCTCCGGCCAGGCCGCCACCGGGTTGCCCGCCCACCGGGTGCCGGCCGGCAGCTCCTCGCCGCGCATCACCAGCGACGCCGCCCCCACCACGCAGCCCGCCCCGAGCACCGTGCCCGGCAGCGTGATCGAGTTCGGCCCCAGCGTGGCCCCCTCCGCGATGTGCACGGTGTCCAGCCGCATCACCCGGTCGTGGAACAGGTGGGTCTGCACCACCGTGCCCCGGTTGACCGACGCCCCGTCCGCCAGCGTCATCAGGTCGGTCTCCGGCAGCCAGTGCGTCTCGCACCACACCCCGCGCCCGATCCGCACCCCAAGGCTGCGCAGCCAGACGTTGAGGAACGGCGTGCCGAGCAGCGTCCGGCCGAGCCAGGGCATCGCCAGCTCCTCGAGGAAGGTGTCGTACAGCTCGTTGCGCCAGACGAAGCTGGACCAGAGCGGGTACTCGGCCACCCGGAACCGCCCCACCAGCAGCCACTTCGCCACCGTGGTGGTGACGCAGGCGGCGATCCCCGCGCCGAGCAGCACCAGCCCGGCGCAGGCCGCCGCGGCCGCCAGCCCCTCCCGGTCCACCACCTCCTGCAGCGCGCCGAACGCCAGGTCACCCAGCAGGCCGGCGCAGATCAGCGGCAGGAACCGGCAGAGCTCCACCGCGGCCCGGGCCAGCACCAACCGGCGCGGCGGTTCGTAGGTGCGGCCCGGGTCGCCCGACTGCGCCGTCCGGGGCAGCGCGATCGCCGGCCGGCCCAGCCAGGACGACCCCGGCGCGGCCTGCGCGGGGGCGTCCGAGAGCACCCCGACCAGTGCGTTGTCCGGCAGCTCGCGGCCCGCCCCGACGATTGCGGAGTTGCCGACGAAGGCCCGTCGGCCGACCCGCGCGGCGCCGATCCGCAGCCAGCCACCGCGTACCTCGAACGGCGCGACCAGGGTGTCGTCGGCCAGGAACGCGCCGTCGTCCACCCGTAGCTGCCCGGGCAGCGCGGCCAGCGTGGAGAGCTCCACCCGCCGGCCGATCCGGGCCCCCAGCAGCCGCAGCCAGACCGGGGTGAACAGGCTCGCGTAGAACGGGAAGAGCGCGCCGCGCGAGGTCTCCATCAGCCGGGTGATCAGCCAGGCGCACCAGGCGACCCGTCCGTGCGCGGGGTGGTGGCCGGGCCGGATCCCCAGCCCGGCCAGCCGGACCAGAACGACCGTCAGGACCGCGTAGCAGAGCACCGAGACGGCCACCAGCAGCGGCGTCCAGACCACCAGCTGGACCAGAGCGTCGCCCAGCGTGCGGTCCTCGTCGAGCAGCGGGCAGAGCAGCGCCAGCGCGGGCAGCACGGCGACCAGCGGCATCAGCCCGAGGCCGACCAGGCCGAGGCCGTAGGCCAGGTCCCAGCCGCGCGAGCGGCGGTGCGCGGGCAGCGGCCAGCCGGTTCCCGCGGGCGCCCCACCGGGCACCGGGCGGGCCGGCGAGCCGTACCACTGCTGCCCGGCAGGCACCTCGCCGAGCACCGAGCTGCCCGCCGCCAGCTCCGCGCCGTCGCCCACCCGGGCGCCCGGCATCAGCGTGCTGCGGGTGCCGACCCGGGCCCCGGCGCCGATCTCCACGCTGCCCAGGTGCAGCACGTCGCCGTCCAACCACCAGCCGGCCAGGTCGGTCCCCGGCTCGACCGCGCAGCCGTCGCCGAACCGGGCCAGCCCGGTGACCGGCGGCATCGCGTGCAGGTCGACGTCCGCGCCGACCTGGCAGCCCAGCGCCCGGGCGTAGTGCCGGGCCCACGGGGTGCCCAGCGTCGCGGACACGTTGAAGGCCCCGACCACCCGCTCGGCCGCCCAGAGCCGCAGGTGCGCCGAGCCGCCGCGCGGGTGGCTGCCGGGCCGCAGGCCGGCGGTCAGCAGCCGGGCCGCGCCGGCCCCGATGGCGAGCCGGGCCGGGGCGCTGGCCAGCACGGTCCAGCCGGCCAGGATCAGCCACCAGGGGGTGTGCGGGGTCCACGGCAGCCCGCCGCCGGTCAACCCGGTCAGGTTGTCCAGCGCGGCCAGCCCGAGCAGCCAGCGCAGGCCGGTGACGCTGTGCAGCACGGTCAGCACCAGCAGCTGCAGCACGCCGACGTAGCGCGGGGTGGGCCGGACCCGGCGCCGCTCGCGCGGCGGCCCGGTCAGCTCGTCCAGCCGGGCCGCCAGCCGCTCCAACCCGGGGTGCGCGTAGACGTCGGCGACCGAGACGCCGGGGCAGCGGGTGCGCAGCACCGAGACCAGCCGGGCGGCGGCCAGGCTGGTGCCGCCGAGCGCGAAGAAGTCGCTCTCCCCGGTCACCGGCTGGCCGAGCAGTCGCTCCCACTGCTCGGCCAGCCAGCCGGCGGTGCCGGCCAGCCGCGGCGCGGCGGCGGGCTCGGCGGTCGCGACGGCCAGCGGCCAGGGCAGCGCGGCGCGGTCCACCTTGCCGGAGGTCCTGGTCGGCAGCTCGGCCACCACGGCCAGCACCGGGACCAGCGACTGCGGCAGCCGTTCCAACAGCAGGGCCCGCGCGGCCGCGGGCTCGAAGGACGAGCCGGGGTGTTCCAGGACCAGGTAGCCGACCAGCAGCTGCCCACCGGCCGGGGTGTCCCGGACGGCAGCCGCGGCGGCCCGCACCCCGGGCAGCGCCCGCAGCGCCGCGTCGACCTCGCCCAGCTCGATCCGCCGCCCGGCCAGCTTGACCTGCTCGTCGGCGCGGCCGACGAAGACCAGGCCGGCGGGGTCGGCCCGGACCAGGTCGCCACTGCGGTAGACCCGGGGACTGTGCAGCCCGGGGTGGCCGGTGAACTTCTCGGCGTCCTTGGCCGGGTCCAGGTAGCGGGCGGTGCCGACGCCGCCGATCAGCAGTTCGCCGGTCTCGTGCCAGGCCACCGGCCGGCCCCGCGCGTCCACCACGGCCAGCTCCCAGCCGTCCAGCGGCGCGCCGATCCGGACCGGCTGGCCCGGGGTGAGTAACGCCGCGCAGGCCACCACGGTGGTCTCGGTCGGACCGTAGGTGTTCCACAGCTCGCGGCCCGGCCCGGCCAACCGCTCGACCAGCTCGGCCGGGCAGGCCTCGCCGCCGAGGACCAGCAGCCGGACCCGCTCCAGGCAGTCCACCGGCCAGAGCGCGACCAGGGTGGGCACGGTGGAGACCACCGTGATGCCGCGCTCGACCAGCCAGGGGCCGAGGTCGGCACCGGCCCGGACCAGCGAGCGCGGGGCCGGGACCAGGCAGGCGCCGTGCCGCCAGGCCAGCCACATCTCCTCACAGGAGGCGTCGAAGGCGACCGAGAGCCCGGCCAGCACCCGGTCGCCCGGGCCGAGCGGGCGGCCCCGGAGGAAGAGCCGGGCCTCGGCGTCCACGAAGGCGGCGGCCGAGCGGTGGCTGACCGCGACGCCCTTGGGCCGCCCGGTGGTGCCGGAGGTGAAGATGATCCACGCGTCGTCCTGCGGCGTGGGACGGCCCGGGTGGCCGCCGGGGCGCACCCGCGGGCCCGGCCGCAGGACGCCGCCCGCGCCGAGCACCGCGCAGACCCCGGCGTCGGCCCAGATCAGCTCGGCCCGCTCGTCCGGGTCGTCGGCGTCCACCGGCACGTAGGCGGCGCCCACCCGCAGTACCGCGAGGATGGCGAGGTAGAGCTCGGCGGTGCCGGAGGGCACCCGGACGCCCACCCGGTCACCGGTGCCGATCCCGGCTCCGGCGAGCCGCCCGGCCAGCTCGGCGACCTCCCGGAGCAGTGCGCGGTAGTCGAGCGTCGTGCCGCCGGCGTCCAGGGCCGGCGCGTGCGGGGTGGTCTCGGCGGTGGCCTCGAGTACGTCGAGCAGGGTTCGGGCAGCGGCGGCGGGGGCGAGCGGCCAGCGCGCTCCGGTGGTGGCGCTCGGCCCGCTCACCCCGCTCCCGGCGGTCCCCCGGTCGTCAGTCAGCGGCATAGGTCTGGTTCGGGATTCCTGTGAGGTGCGCGGTCTCTGGTTGCGGCGCGCGGGGTGTGGCCCCGGACGCGGCGGCGGTCGCGCGGCAGCCCCGTACGGTCGCCCCCGGCGCTCACCACCTCGGCGAGGCTAGTGACAGCGCATGGGCACACCTGGCATACCGGCCAGTGCCTAACGGAATTCTCAGACGATGCGATACGGGAGAATGAACGCAAATCTGACCGGCGTCCGAAGCCGGCACTGCTGTACGCCCGAGAACGACGGCGGGGGCCGGGATCAGACGTTGACGCCGAAGTCCTGGGCGATGCCGCGCAGGCCGGAGGCGTAGCCCTGGCCGATGGCCCGGAACTTCCACTCGCCGGCGTTGCGGTACAGCTCACCGAAGACCATCGCGGTCTCGGTGGAGGCGTCCTCGGTCAGGTCGTAGCGGGCGATCTCCTGACCGCCGGCCTGGTTGACCACCCGGATGTAGGCGTTGCGGACCTGGCCGAAGTTCTGCAGCCGGGTCTCCGCGTCGTAGATCGAGACCGGGAAGACGATCTTCGCCACGCCGGCCGGCACCGCGGCCAGGTTGACCTTGATCGTCTCGTCGTCGCCCTCGCCCTCACCGGTGAGGTTGTCCCCGGTGTGCTCGACCGAGCCGTCGGGGCTGCGCAGGTTGTTGAAGAAGACGAAGTCCGCGTCCTTCGCGACCTTGCCGGCCTCGGTGCAGAGCAGCGCGCTGGCGTCGAGGTCGAACTCCGCGCCGGTGGTGGTGCGGGCGTCCCAGCCCAGACCGACGACGACGGCGGTCAGGCCCGGGGCCTCCTTGGTGAGCGAGACATTGCCGCCCTTGCTCAGGCTGACACCCACTGGATCCTCCAAGAATCGGGGGGTACCGGGTGGAGACCCCCGTGGTGCGGTCCGAGGCCCCGAGCGGGTCCCTCGTCCCAGTCAACGGCCCGATCGTAGTGCCGGGTTCCCCGACGGACGGCGACGCGGCCCGGCGTGGCCCGTTCGGGACGGGCACACCGGGCCGCGTCGGTGGCCTCAGAGCGCGCCGAGCACCTTCAGGTACTCCTGCTCGTCGCGGGCGTCCGGCAGGCCGTTGACGACCGACCAGCGCACCACGCCCTCCTTGTCGATCACGAAGGTGCCGCGCACCGCGCAGCCCTTCTCCTCGTCGAAGACGCCGTAGGCACGGGAGGCGGCACCGTGCGGCCAGAAGTCCGAGAGCAGCGGGTACTCCAGGCCCTCCTTCTCGGCGAAGACGCGCAGGGTGAACGGCGAGTCGTTGGAGACCGCGAGGATCTGCACCTCGTCGTTCTGCAGCCGCGGCAGCTCCTTCTGGATCGCGCAGACCTCGCCGGTGCAGACACCGGTGAAGGCGAACGGGTAGAAGACCAGGACGACGTTCTTCTCGCCCCGGAAGTCGGAGAGCTTGACCAGCTCGCCGTGCTGGTTCTTGAGCTCGAAGTCCGGAGCCTGGGTGCCGACCTCGACGGCCATGGTGACGACCTTTCTCAGCAGTGATCGCGTCGCGCGGGACGCCTCGGGAGAACGCGCGGTAGCCGCGGGCCCGCACGGAGCCGGCGGACCGCGCGCTCATCCTTGCATCGATTTCGCCGGGTTCGACCGGACGAGTGAGCGCACCGGTCCCTTTCAGCAGAGTTTCGCCCGCGGCGAACAGGCCGTCCGGCGGCCCGCACAGTCGGCGCGGCGATGCGCACGGGCCCCGCTGGAGGAAGCTCCAGCGGGGCCCGTGCGGCCGGTCCGAGGGCCCGCCGGGCGGCCTCGGGAGCGACTCAGCGCTTGCCGGACTTGGCGGCCTTCGGGGTGGCCAGCCGGGTGCCGGCCCAGTCCTTGGCGATCGAGACCGAGCTGGTCGCGGAGAGGCCGGCGGTCCGCGCCGCCTCGTTGATCTCGTGGGCCTCGACGTGGCCGTCCCGACCGGTCTTCGGGGTCAGCAGCCAGATCAGGCCCTCCGGGGCCAGGTACTCCTGGGCGTCGACGAGGGCATCGGTCAGATCCCCGTCCTCCTCGCGGTGCCACAGCACGACGGCGTCGGCGACGTCGTCATAGTCCTCGTCGACGAGCTCCGTACCAGTGATGTCCTCGATGCCCTCGCGGAGCTCCTGGTCGGTGTCCTCGTCGTACCCGAGCTCCTGAACGATCTGGCCCTCCTCGAAGCCCAGACGGTAAGCCGGGTTGGACTTGTCCGCGGGGTCCGCGGTCGCGCTCACGGGAATAACCTCCAGTATTTCGGCCCGGCGTCGGTGCCAGGGCTGTGGCCGTAGTCCACACGGGAGCGGCGGTTCGCGCAAGTACCCGACCCCCGATCCCACCCAAAGGTTGACGTGTCGTGGCACAACACGCCGGTTCCCGTGTTGGAAATCACACCGATTTGCCCTTTTGTACGGCGTTCGCCCATGCTGCGGATGCCATTCCGCCGGCGGCTCCCCGCGCCCGCGCGGCTGCCCGCGATACGAACGTCATTCGAGGGCACCGCGATCACGGGCGTAGAGTCTCCTGTTGGCCCTCACCCCGGCCTTCCGCCATCGGACGGACGGGGAGCCTGGCGGCCTTCCGGCCCGGACCGATCCGGGCCGGACAGCAGCACAGGTACCTGGTCGGACCACCTCTTCGTAACACCCGGGGGTGCCCGGACCGGGCGACGACGCCCGGTCCGCGCCCCCTGACCGTTCCGCCTTACCGGGCGGCCCGGTTACCCATCGGTAGAGATGACGGATCTCCGAGTTGCGGTACACGATGGAGGCGGCGCGACACACCTCAGTTTCGACCGACAGTGAAGGAACAGCGTGGCTTCCGGATCAGATCGCAACCCGATCATCATTGGCGGCCTTCCGAGTCAGGTCCCGGACTTCGATCCCGAGGAGACCGCGGAATGGCTGGAGTCGCTTGACGCGGCCATCGACGAGCGGGGCCGCGAGCGCGCCCGCTACCTGATGCTGCGGCTGATCGAGCGCGCCCGCGAGAAGCGTGTCGCCGTGCCCGAGATGCGCAGCACGGACTACGTCAACACCATCGCCACCAAGGACGAGCCGTTCTTCCCCGGCAACGAGGAGATCGAGCGCAAGGTCCTCAACGCGACCCGCTGGAACGCGGCCGTGATGGTCTCCCGTGCCCAGCGCCCGGGCATCGGCGTCGGCGGCCACATCGCCACCTTCGCCTCCTCCGCGTCGCTGTACGACGTGGGCTTCAACTACTTCTTCCGCGGCAAGGACGCCGACGGCGAGTCCGGCGACCAGATCTTCTTCCAGGGCCACGCCTCCCCCGGCATCTACGCCCGCGCCTTCCTGCTGGACCGACTGAGCGAGCAGCAGCTCGACGCCTTCCGCCAGGAGAAGTCGAAGGCCCCCTACGGCCTGTCCAGCTACCCGCACCCGCGGCTGATGCCGGACTTCTGGGAGTTCCCGACCGTCTCGATGGGCCTCGGCCCGCTCGGCGCGATCTACCAGGCCCGGATGAACCGGTACCTGGAGCACCGCGGCATCAAGGACACCTCCCAGTCGCACGTCTACGCCTTCCTCGGCGACGGCGAGATGGACGAGCCCGAGTCGCTCGGCCAGCTGTCGCTCGCCGCCCGCGAGGGCCTGGACAACCTGACCTTCGTGGTCAACTGCAACCTGCAGCGCCTGGACGGCCCGGTCCGCGGCAACGGCAAGATCATCCAGGAGCTGGAGTCGCAGTTCCGCGGTGCCGGCTGGAACGTGATCAAGCTGATCTGGGACCGCACCTGGGACCCGCTGCTGGCCCAGGACCGCGACGGCGTCCTGGTCAACAAGCTGAACGCGACCCCGGACGGCCAGTTCCAGACCTACGCCACCGAGACCGGCTCGTACATCCGCGAGCACTTCTTCGGTGACGACCTGCGGCTGCGCAAGATGGTCGAGGACATGACCGACCAGCAGATCCAGCACCTGGGTCGCGGCGGTCACGACCACAAGAAGGTCTACGCGGCCTTCAAGGCGGCCCGCGAGCACAAGGGCCAGCCGACCGTCATCCTGGCGCAGACCGTCAAGGGCTGGACGCTGGGCCCCAACTTCGAGGGCCGCAACGCCACCCACCAGATGAAGAAGCTGACGGTCGAGGACCTGAAGCGCTTCCGCGACCGCCTGCACATCCCGATCACGGACAAGCAGCTGGAGGAGGGCTACCCGCCCTACTACCACCCGGGCCGTGACTCGGAGGAGATCCAGTACATGCACGACCGCCGGCGCGAGCTGGGCGGCTACGTGCCGACCCGCAAGGTGCGGCCGCGGCAGCTGGAGCTCCCGGGCGACGACGCCTACAAGGCGGTCAAGAAGGGTTCCGGCAACCAGACCATCGCCACCACCATGGCGTTCGTCCGACTGCTCAAGGACCTGATGCGGGACAAGGGCATCGGCAACCGCTTCGTGCCGATCGCGCCCGACGAGTACCGCACCTTCGGCATGGACTCGCTCTTCCCGTCGGCGAAGATCTACAACCCGCTCGGCCAGACCTACGAGTCGGTCGACCGCGAGCTGCTGCTCGCCTACAAGGAGTCGCCGACCGGCCAGATGCTGCACGACGGCATCTCCGAGGCGGGCTGCACCGCCTCGCTGATCGCCGCCGGGTCGTCCTACGCCACCCACGGCGAGCCGCTGATCCCGGTCTACGTCTTCTACTCGATGTTCGGGTTCCAGCGCACCGGCGACCAGTTCTGGCAGATGGCCGACCAGCTGGCCCGCGGCTTCGTGCTGGGTGCCACCGCCGGCCGCACCACGCTGACCGGTGAGGGCCTGCAGCACGCCGACGGCCACTCGCACCTGCTCGCCTCGACCAACCCGGCCGTGGTCGCCTACGACCCGGCCTACGGCTTCGAGATCGCGCACATCGTGCAGGACGGCCTGCGCCGGATGTACGGCTCCACCGCCGAGCACCCGCACGGCGAGGACGTCTTCTACTACATGACGGTCTACAACGAGCCGATCAAGATGCCGGCCGAGCCCGAGAACGTCGACGTCGAGGGCATCCTCAAGGGCATCCACAAGTACGCCCCGGGCACCGCCGGCCAGATCCCGGCGCAGATCCTCGCCTCGGGTGTCGCGGTGCCGTGGGCCCTGGAGGCCCAGCGGATCCTCGCCGAGGAGTGGAACGTCCGGGCGGACGTCTGGTCGGCGACCTCCTGGAACGAGCTGCGCCGCGACGCGGTGGAGACCGAGGAGTTCAACCTGCTGCACCCGGAGGAGCCGCAGCGCGTCCCGTACGTGACGCAGAAGCTCTCCGGTGCCGAGGGCCCGTTCGTCGCGGTCTCCGACTGGATGCGCGCGGTGCCGGACCAGATCGCGCGCTGGGTGCCGGGCCAGTACCAGTCGCTGGGCGCGGACGGCTTCGGCTTCGCCGACACCCGCGGCGCCGCGCGCCGGTTCTTCCACATCGACGCGCAGTCGGTGGTGCTCGGCGTGCTCACCGAGCTGGCCAAGCAGGGCAAGATCGAGCGGCACGCGCTGAAGGAGGCGGTGGACCGCTACCAGCTGCTGGACGTGTCCGCCGCCGACCCGGGCAACGCGGGCGGCGACGCCTGACCGGTCGGTCGAGCTGACACCCCGAGGGCCGGACTCCCGTGCGGAGTCCGGCCCTCGGGCGTACGCGTCGTCGCCCGGTCGGCCCAGCCCGGCGGGCCCGTGGGGCCCGCGGTGGCGATGATCGGCGCATGAACGAGGAGATCACCGCCCGGGCCCGCTTCCTGCTGACCGAACTGCACCTCTCCCCGGTGGAGGCGAGCAACCGGCTGCAGGCCTACTTCCCCGACCTGGAACGCGAGGAGCGCACCCGCTACCTGCACCGCGCCCGTGCCCTGCTGGAGGCGGCCAACGATCCGCCGGAAAGCCGCTGAACACCACGAACGCCGACCGCTGGAGCAGCGGCCGGCGTTCGCCCCGTTCGGGGGACGGCTCAGATGTGCACCGCGGGGCCCGCGTCCGTCGAGCCGCGCTTGGTGAGCAGACCCAGCGCGGCGGCGGCCAGCGCGACCACCGAGGCCACCGCGAAGGCCAACGACATGCCGCTGACGAACGAGCTGTGCACGGCGTCGGCGATGGCGTGCGCGACCGGCGCCGGGGTCCCGGGGGCCGCCCCGGCGACGCCGACCTGGGCGCCCTGCTTGAGCTGGGCCAGCTGCTCGCCCCGCGGCAGCGGCAGGTGGGTCTTCGCCGCCCAGTTGCCCGGCAGCACGTCACCGACCTTGGCGGCCATCAGCGCACCGAGCACCGCGGTGCCGAGGCTGCCGCCGACCTGCATCGCGGCCTGCTGCAGGCCGCCCGCCACGCCGGACAGCTCCAGCGGGGCGTTGCCGACGATCACCTCGGTGGCGCCGACCATGACCGGGCTGATGCCCAGGCCCAGCAGCACGAACCAGAGCGACATCACCGCGCCGCCGGAGCCGGTGCCCAGGGTGGACATCCCGAACATCGCCACCGCGGTGAGCAGCATGCCGACCGCGATCGGGATCCGCGGCCCGATCCGGCCGATCGCGGTGCCCGCCAGCGGACTGCCGACGATCATCATCCCGGTCATCGGCAGCAGGTGGACGCCCGCCTGCACCGGCGTCATCCCGTGCACGTTCTGCAGGTAGAAGGTGACGAAGAAGATCGCCCCGAAGAAGGCGAAGGCCATCAGCACCATCAGCAGGGTGCCCGCGGAGAGCGGCACCGAGCGGAACAGGGTGAGCGGGATCAGCGGCTCCTTCGCCCGGGTCTGCCAGAACGCGAAGGCCGCCATGGCGAGCACCGCGCCGCCCAGGAAGAGCAGCGTGGACGCATCGCCCCAGCCCCAGGCCGGGGCCTTGATGATGCCCCAGACCAGCATGAACATCGCGCCCGAGAGCAGCACGATGCCGGGCAGGTCGAAGGACCTGGCGGCGTTCTCGCTCCGGACGTCCCGCAGGATCCACAGGCCCAGCAGCACCGCGAGCAGCCCGACCGGGATGTTGATGAAGAAGACCGACTCCCAGCTCACGTGCTCGACCAGCAGGCCGCCGATGATCGGACCGGCCGCCGTGGAGGCGCCGATCACGCCGCCCCAGATGCCGATCGCCATGTTGAGCCGCTCGGCCGGGAAGGCCCCGCGCAGCAGGCCGAGTGCGGCGGGCTGGAGCAGCGCGCCGAAGAGGCCCTGCAGGACCCGGAAGGCGATCACGGTCTGGATGCTGCCGGCGAAGCCGATCGCGGCCGAGGTGGCGGCGAAGCCCGCCGCGCCGACCAGGAACGTGGTCCGGTGGCCGAACCGGTCGCCGATCTTGCCGGCGGTGATCAGGAAGACCGCGAGGGCCAGCAGGTAGCCGCTGGTCACCCACTGGATGTCGGCGGGCGAGGCGTGCAGGTCGGTCTGGATGACCGGGTTGGCGATGGCGACCACGGTCCCGTCGAGCGCCACCATCATGACGCCGACCGCCACGGTGAGCAGGGTCAGCCAGGGGTGGCCGCGCAGGCCGGGGCGGTCGGGGGGGGGGGGGGGGGGGGGGGGGGGGAGAGGGGGGGAGGGGGGGGGGGGGGGGGGGGGGGGGGGGGGGGGGGGGGCGGGGGGGGGGGGGTGTGGGGGGGGGGGTGTCGCGCGGGGGCGACACCCCCGCCCGGGCGGTCTGGAGGTCGGACTGGCTCATCGACGAGGCCTTCCGGAGGCTGGCGAGCAGGGTCGGGTGGCGCCCGGGCCCCGCCCGTCCCCACGAGCACTCCGGCCTTGGCGGGCGCCACCGTTCCGACGTTATGACAGTAGCTGACAATCGGCAATAACTGTCTTCTGACCATTGCTGACATCTGACAGAGCGCTATCGTGGATCTCATGGCCCCCAATCCGACGGCTGCCGCCGCACACCCCTGCCAGGTGCCGGGCCTGCGCGAACGGAAGAAGCAGCGCACCCGGGACGCCCTGGTGGACGCCGCGCACAGCCTGTTCCTGAGCCGGGGCTACGCCGCCACCACGGTCGACGAGATCGCCGCCGCGGTGGACGTCTCGCAGCGCACGTTCTTCCGCTACTTCGCCAACAAGGAGGAGGCCGCGCTCGCCGTACTGGCGGACGCCGAGGACTTCTTCATCGACTGCCTGCGCCGCCGGCCCCCCGAGGAGAACCCGCTCCAGGCGCTACGGTCCGCGATCACCGCCTGCTGGCGGGGCTTCGGCTCCACCCGCGACTCCGGCCACCGGCGGGTGGTCGCGGCCCTGGAGCTGCTCCAGCTCATCGAGACCAACCCCACCCTGCTCGCCGCCCACCTGCGCCGGACCACCGAGCAGGAGCGGGTGGTGGCCGGCATCCTGGCCGAGCGCGAGGGTCTGGACCCGGCCACCGACCTGCGACCGCGGCTGCTGGCCGCGATCTTCGGGGCCGTGCTGCGGGTCTCCCACCTGGCCTGGAGCACGGTCGAGGAACCGGCCTCGGACAGCGGCCCGGAGAGCATGGTGGCGATCATCGAGCGCCATGTCGACCAGCTCTCCCCGGCCCTGGCGGGCGACTGGCGCTGACCTCCGGCCGAATGTGCGCCGGGCGTGCGCTACCCGGCTCGGGTGACAGTGCCGCGCCCTAGGCTGACGCCATGGTCACCTTCGACGAGTTCCGCGCGCTCGGCCTCGCGCTGCCCGGCGCCACCGAGCGGCCGACCTGGGGTGAGACCACCCTGCGGGTCGGCGAGAAGATCTTCGCGCTCGGCGCCGAGAGCGGCGACACCGTCTCGGTCAAGGCCTCCCCCGTCGAGCAGGCCGAACTCGTCGCGGCCGAGCCGGAGACCTTCTCCGTCGCGCCGTACGTCGGGCGGTTCGGCTGGGTGCGGATCCGGCTCGATCTGGTGGACCGCGAGGAGCTGCGCGGGCTGCTCGCCGAGGCCTGGCGCCGGACCGCCCCCAAGGCCCTGGTCCGGGAGTTCGACGCCGTCAATCCGCCACCGGTGTGAGCCAACCCACAGTTTGATGCGCCGCCATCCCGCTTCTTGAACATCTACGCTGGCAGGTCGTAGCAACAGTCGTACGACCACCGGGCCCGGCCCGTCGTCACGGTCGAGGTTCCCGAGGAGTTGACGCGATGCAGCGCAGGCGGTTGAAGCGCATTCTGATCGGCGCCTTCGCCACCTGCGCGGTGCTGGCCGACGCGGGCGCCGGGGGGGGGGGGGGGGGGAGGGGGCGGAGGGGGGGGGGGGGGACAAAGCCACCGGAGGGCGGAGTCGGTCGGCGGGGGGGGAGACGATCTCCCCCTCTCTCATTCCATCCCCCCTCCA
>NZ_JBVHLF010000012.1:139646-140948 GCF_055559155.1 Kitasatospora sp. NPDC024654 | reverse complement strand
GAGGGCGCGTTGGGATGGGCTCTTTCCCCCCGTGCGTGGTGTGGGCCGACGGGGGCGCCGCGCCCCCCCAGGCCGCCGCCTCCAACGAGCAGGTCGCCATCACGACTCCGCCGGCCGGCAGCTCCGCCTGGGTCAAGGACCACTCGCTCGACCGTTCGCTGCCCAACCCGGCCACCGCCGACGCCGCCACCGTGGCGGCCTTCTTCGCCTCGCTCACCCCGGCCCAGCAGGACCAGCTGGTGCGCGAGTACCCGCTGGTGGTCGGCAACCTGGACGGCGCCCCGCTGCAGTTGCGCTACCGCGCCAACGCCCTGGCCATCACCGCCGACCGGGACCAGGCCAAGGCCCAGGCCGCCGACCCCAAGCTCGACCCGACCAGTCACGCGCTGGCGCTCTCCCGGGCCAACGACTGCCAGGCGCTGCTCGCCCCGGGCCGGCAGATCCTCGCCTTCGACCCGCGCGGCCGCGGCCTGGTCAGCGAGGTCTTCGGCGACCTGGCGACCGCGGGCCGGGTCTCGGTGATCGTGCCCGGCTCGGACACCGACCTCGGCCACTTCGACCGCACCGACGACCCGCTGCGCTCGCCGGCCGGGATGGCCCGCGCGCTGCAGGCCGAGGAGGAGCGGCAGTCCCCGGGGACCAGCACCGCGGTCATCGCCTGGACCGGCTACGTCACCCCGGTCGGCCTGGGCCCGGACGCCGTCACCTCCCGGCTCGCCGAAGCCGGCGCGCCCCGGCTGGAGCGGCTGCTGGACGGCCTGAAGCAGACCAGCCACCCGGTGGCTCCGCCGGCCCTGCTCTGCCACTCCTACGGCACGGTGGTCTGCGGGATCGCCGGGCCCACCCTGCACGGCGCCACCACCGACATGGTGGTCTTCGGCAGCCCGGGGATGGGCGTGTCGGACGCCGGCGAGCTGGGGACCGGCGTCCACCTGTGGGCCACCCGCGACTCCACCGACTGGATCGGCGACGTGCCGTACGTGGAGGTCGGCAACCTCGGCCACGGCGCCGACCCGACCAGCTCCGACTTCGGCGCCGAGGAGATCTCCTCGGCCGGCGCGGTCGGCCACACCGGCTACTTCGCCGCCGGCACCGCCAGCCTGCACAACTTCGCCGCCATCGCGCTGGGCGCCTACCAGAACGTCAGCTACCGCACCAGCTGAGCCCGTTCACCGACCGCCGGCGGGGGGGGGGGGGGGGGGGGGGGGGGGGGGGGGGGGGGAAAAGGGGGGGGGGGGGGGGGGGGGGGGGGGGGGGGGGGGGGGGGGGGGGGGGGGGGGGGGGGGGGTAGGGGGAGACGCG
>NZ_JBVHLF010000012.1:3378-139637 GCF_055559155.1 Kitasatospora sp. NPDC024654 | reverse complement strand
TCCCCCCCCCCCCCCCCCCCCCCCCCCCCCCCCCCCCCCCCCCCCCCCCCCCCCCCCCCCCCCCCCCCCCCCCCCCCCCCCCCCCCCCCCGGTCCCACTCGGCTACAGCTGCTCGCGAGTGAGCGCGGTGAAGTTCATGTCCGTGTAACGACCACCCGTCACCTGGCCCACGATCCCGTCCAGCTCGGCGAGTTCGGCCTCGGCCAGCCGGATCGTCGCGGCGGCGGTGTTCTCCGCCAGCCGGCTGCGCTTGCGGGTCCCGGGGATCGGCACCACGATCAGCCCGTGCACCTCGGCCCGCTGGTGCACCCAGGCCAACGCCACCTGGGCGGCGGTCAGTTCACGCTCCCTGGCGATCCGCTGGATCGGCGCGACCAACGCGGCGTTGGCGGCCGCGGCGTCGCCGGTGAAGCGCGGCTGGGTGCGCCGGAAGTCGTCCGCGGCCAGTTGGTCGACGCTGGCGAAGGCGCCGGTCAGGAACCCGCGCCCGAGCGGCGAGTACGGCACCACCGCGACCCCCAGCTCGGCGGCCGCACCGACCAGGCTGATCTCGACGTCCCGGGAGAACAGCGACCACTCGGACTGCACGGCCGCGATCGGGTGCACCGCGTGCGCCTCGCGCAGCTCCGCCCCGGTCACCTCGGAGAGCCCGAGGTGACGCACCTTGCCGGCCTTGACCAGCTCGGCCATCGCGCCGACCGACTCGGCGAACGGCACCTCGGGGTCCCGTCGGTGCATGTAGTAGAGGTCGATCACGTCCACGCCCAGCCGGCGCAGCGAGGCGTCCACGGCCTGCCGGATGTAGGGCGGGTCGTTGCGCACGCCACGGTAGGCCGGGTCCTCGGCCCTGCGCTCGACGGCGAACTTGGTGGCCAGGAACACCTGGCCCCGGTTGGCCCGGACGAACGGGCCGATCAGCTCCTCGTTGTGGCCGGAGCCGTAGATGTCGGCGGTGTCGAACATGGTGACCCCCGCCGCCAGCGCGGCGTCCAGCGTGGCGAGCGCCTCGGTGGTGTCGGTGGGGCCGTAGAACTCGCTCATGCCCATGCAGCCGAGGCCCTGGACGCCGACCAGCGGGCCGCCGGTGCCGAGCGGGACGGTGGGGAGTTTGGCGGTGCTCATGTGTGCGCTACTTCTTTCCCGAGTCTGCTGAGTTCGCTGAGTAGATATCGATCTTGTAATCCAGCACGGCGAGGGCGGCGTGCAGGTCGGCGATCTTCTGCCGGACCTCCTCACGGTGGGCCACCAGCAGGTCGCGGCGCCCCTGGAACGTGCGGTCGCCCTCCCGGGACAGCTCCACGTAGCGGAGCATGTCCGAGACGCTCATCCCGGTCTGCCGCAGCCGGCCGAGGAAGGCCAGCCGCGCCAGGTCGGCGTCGCTGTAGCGGCGCTGGCCGGCGTGCGTGCGGTCCACCGGGTCGAGCAGGCCGATCCGCTCGTACCAGCGGAGCGTGTGCGGGGTCAGGCCGCTGGCGGCGGAGACCTCGCTGATGCTGTGCCGAGGGGTGCCGTCGGGCTCGGCCCGCGGCTCCCGGTAGGCCGGGCCGCAGTCCTGCGGGTCGAACGAGAGTGCCTGGGAGGCGGCGGTGCCGGCCGTGGCAGCCATGGGTGGGACCCCCTGGTGTCGGTAACGACGTGATTCGGTAACGACGTACCACCGACGCTACCGAGTTGGAGTGCACTCCAAGCAAGCCAGCCTCGGACGCCGCGCCGGGCCACACTAGAGTTCGCTCCATGCAGAGCTTGCGTTTGATCGAGAACTGGCCCGTTCCGACCGCCGCCGCGGTGCTGGTGCGCGGCGCGGACGGCGCGATCCTGGGCGCGCACGGGCCTCAGGACCACGCCTTCCCGCTGGCGTCGGTGACCAAGCCGCTCACCGCCTACGCCGCGCTGGTCGCGGTCGAGGAGGGCGTCTTCGAGCTGGACGACCCGGCCGGCCCGGAGGGCTCGACCATCCGTCACCTGCTCGCCCACACCTCGGGGTTGGCCTACGACGAGCAGCGTCCGATGGCCGTCCCGGGCGACCGCCGGCTCTACTCCAACGCCGGCTTCGAGGTGCTCGCCGAGGCGCTCGCCAAGGCCTCCGGGATCCCGTTCGCGCAGTACCTCACCGAGGCCGTCTTCCAGCCGCTCGGCATGGGCTCGACCCGGCTGGACACCACCCACCGCACCCCGGCCGGCGCCGGCGGCGTCTCCACCGCGGCCGACCTGGCCCGGTTCGCCGCCGAGCTGCAGGCGCCCCGGCTGCTGGACCCGTCCACGCTGGCCACGGCCACCCGGCAGGTCGCCTTCCCCGGGCTGAGCGGCGTGCTGCCGGGCTTCGGGCACCGCCGCCCGAACGACTGGGGGCTCGGCTTCGAGATCCGCGACGACAAGCGGCCGCACTGGACCGGGCAGCACAGCTCGCCGGAGACCTTCGGGCACTTCGGGCAGTCCGGCACCTTCCTCTGGGTCGACCCGGCCGCCGGGGTGGCCTGCGTGGCGCTGACCGACCGCGACTTCGGCCCGTGGGCGGCCGAGCTGTGGCCGGTCTTCACCGACGCCGTGCTCGCCGAACTGGGCAGCGCTCAGCCGTAGCTCAGCGGCGAGTGCATCTCCCAGAGCAGCAGCTGCACGCCGTCCGGCCCGGCGGTCGGCGCGACGAACGCCTCGCCGGTGATCCGCACGCTGTCGCCGGGCTCCATCGAGCGCCCGGCGCCCTTCGGGCCGGGCACCGTGCGGTAGCCCAGCGAACCCGCGGTCAGGTGGACGTAGCGGTACGGCGCCTCCGGCAGCTCCGGCAGCGGCAGCCACGGGCCGACGGCGACCAGGTGCAGCGCGGCGTCCGAGCGGCGCAGTCGCAGCGCGGGCGTGCCCTCGTCCCGGGCCAGCCCCGAGGCGAGCAGGGTGATCCCGTCGGCCGTCGGCTCGACCTTGCGCAGCCCGTACGCGGGCGGCACGTCGAAGGCGTCCGGCTGGAGCCACATCTGGACGAACCGCACCGGGACGTCGGCCCCGCCGACGTTGCGCTCGCTGTGGCGCACCCCGCTGCCCGCGCTGAGGTGCTGCACCATGCCCGGCCGGACCACCCCGGCGTGCCCGCCCTCGTCCCGGTGGGCGAGCGCGCCCTCCAGCACCCAGGTGACGATCTCCACGTCGCGGTGCTGGTGCGGCTCGAAGCCCGCGCCCGGCGCGAGGGTCTCCTCGTTGCACGCGAGCAGCGCGCCGAAGTGCGTGTTCCTCGGGTCGTAGTGGTCCGCGAAGGAGAACGCGTGCCGGCTCTCCACCCCCTCGACGGGGGTGGAACGGTAGCGCTCGGCGGTGCGGCGGAGATCTGCCCGGGGGCGTCCAAGGTCGGTCACAGCAGCCCACCGTAGTCGCTGCGGGCAGCCCGGCCGAGAACGGATTTCCCGGGGGGGTGTGCACGAGCACCCCCCGCGGTGAGGCAGTCTTGTCCTGTGCCAGCCGCCTCAGCCCCCGCCGCGAACGACCAGAACCAGCCTGCCGGGAAGCGGACCGCGCGACGGTCCACCGGTTCCGGCGGAACCGCCGTGGAACGCCGGCTCGCCGCCGAGCACGCCGAGCTGCGGGCCGCCACCCTCAAGCGGCTGGAGAAGTCCGCGGGCAAGCTGGCCAGCGCGGCGATCGCCCGGATGGACGACCAGCTCGGCTGGTACCGCCGGATGCCACCGGAGCACCGCTCCTGGATCGGCCTGGTCGCCCAGGCCGGCATCGCCGCCTTCACCGAGTGGTACCGCCACCCGGACGCCCCCCAGGCGATCAGCACCGACGTCTTCGGCACCGCCCCGCGCGAGCTGACCCGGGCGATCACCCTGCGGCAGACCGTGGAGCTGATCCGCACCACGATCGAGGTGATGGAGGAGGCGATCCCGGAGGTCGCCGCCCCCGGCGACGAGGCCGGCATGCGCGAGTCGGTGCTGGTCTACGCCCGCGAGATCGCCTTCGCGACCGCCCAGGTGTACGCCCAGGCCGCCGAGGCGCGCGGCGCCTGGGACGCCCGGCTGGAGGCGCTGGTGGTCAACTCGCTGCTCTCCGGCGACGCCGACGAGGGGGTGCTCTCCCGGGCCGCCGCGCTCGGCTGGGGCCAGCCGAGCCAGGTCCGGGTGGTGATGGGCAGCGCACCGGACGGGGACAGCGAGGCGGTGGTGGAGGCGATCCGGCGGGCCGCCCGGTACGCCCGGCTGCACGTGCTGACCGGGGTGCTCGGCAAGCGGCTGGTGGTGGTGGTCGGCGGCGACAAGGAGCCGGTGCACGCCGCCCGGGCGCTGATCGGCCAGTTCGCGCCCGGCCCGGTGGTGGTCGGACCGACCGTCGGTGACCTGCTCTCGGCGACCCGCTCGGCACACGCCGCCGCCGCCGGCCTGCGGGCCTGCGCGGCCTGGCCGGACGCCCCCCGCCCGGTGCTGGCCGACGACCTGCTGCCCGAGCGGGCGCTGGCCGGCGACCTGGTGGCCCGCCGCCAGCTGGTGGAGGAGATCTACACACCGCTGGACGAGGCCGGCTCCGCGCTGCTGGAGACGCTGAGTGTCTACCTGGAACAGGCCTCCTCGCTGGAGGGGGCCGCCAGAATGCTCTTCGTCCACCCGAACACCGTGCGCTACCGCCTGCGGCGTGTGACCGACGTCACGGGTTACGCCCCTTCGGACGTCCGTTCGGCGTTTACGCTGCGCATCGCCCTCGCCCTGGGCCGTCTGGAATCCAGCCCCACTCAGGGGTGACTCGCTGTAGGGACCCCACAATCCGACGTAGTTTTCTTCGTTACCGTCGCCTACCCGCCCTCGGGCGCCTGGCGAGAGAGGGTTGAACCGTGCTCGTTATCGTCGCCCCTGGACAGGGTGCCCAGACCCCCGGATTCCTCAGCCCCTGGCTGGAGGTGGACGGCGTGGCCGACCGGCTGCGCCGCTGGTCCGACGTGGCCGGCCTCGACCTGGTGCACTACGGGACCGAGGCGTCCGCGGACGAGATCAAGGACACCGCGGTCGCCCAGCCGCTGCTGGTGGCGGCCGGTCTGGTGACCGCCGGGGCGCTGCTGCCGGGCGCGGAGGACATCGGCAAGCTGGTCGGCGCGGTCGCCGGCCACAGCGTCGGGGAGATCACCGCCGCCGCCCTGGCGGGCGTGCTGGACCCCGCCGACGCGCTGACCTTCGTCCGCGAACGGGGCCGGGCGATGGCCGAGGCGGCGGCGGTCACCGAGACCGGCATGCTCGCGGTGCTCGGTGGCGACCCGGACGAGGTCGCCGCGAAGCTCGCCGAGCACGGCCTCACTCCCGCCAACAACAACGGCGGCGGCCAGATCGTCGCGGCCGGCACGCTGGACCAGCTGGCGGCGCTGCGCGCCGACCCGCCGGCCAAGGCGAAGCTGGTCGCGCTCAAGGTGGCCGGCGCCTTCCACACCCGGCACATGGCCCCGGGCGTCGAGCGGCTGGCCGAGCTGGCTCCCACCCTGACGGTCGCCGACCCGGTGACCCGGTACGTCTCCAACAAGGACGGCGAGGTCGTGGCGTCCGGCGCCGAGGTGCTCGCCCGGCTCGTCTCCCAGGTCTCCAACCCGGTCCGCTGGGACCTCTGCATGGAGACCCTGGAGCAGCTCGGCGCGACCTGCGTCATCGAGCTCTCCCCGGCGGGCACCCTGACCGGGCTGGTGAAGCGCAACGTCAAGGGCGTCGCGACGCTGGCCCTGAAGACCCCGGCCGACCTCGACAAGGCCCGCGAACTGGTGGCCGAGCACACCGGTGAGGAGACCTCCGCATGAGCACCCCGCAGATCCGCCCCGCCGGCGGAGCGAGCTACTCGCGAATCCACGGCGTGGGCGGGTACCGGCCGGTACGGGTGATCCCGAACGCCGAGGTGCTGCAGTGGATCGACTCCTCGGACGAGTGGATCCGCACCCGCAGCGGGATCGCCGAGCGCCGCTGGGCCGGCCCGGACGAGTCGGTCTCCGAGATGTCGGTGCAGGCCGCCGGCAAGGCGATCGCCCAGGCCGGGATCGACCCGGCGCAGATCGGCGGCGTGATCGTGGCCACCGTCTCGCACTTCAAGCAGACCCCCGCCATCGCCACCGAGATCGCCCAGCGGCTCGGCTGCGGCACCGCGCCCGCCTTCGACATCTCGGCGGCCTGCGCGGGCTTCGGCTACGGCCTGAGCCTGGCGGACGGCATGATCCGCGGCGGCAGCGCCGAGTACGTGCTGGTGATCGGCGTCGAGCGACTGAGCGACCTGACCGACAAGCACGACCGGTCGACCGCCTTCATCTTCGGCGACGGCGCCGGTGCGGCCGTCGTCGGCCCGTCCGACACCCCGGGGATCGGCAAGGTCGTCTGGGGCTCGGACGGCTCGCAGAAGGACGTCATCTCGCAGACCGAGGCCTGGGACACCGCGTTCAGCAAGCCGGACGCGATCAACGGTGCCGGGACCGGGACCGAGCTGACCTGGCCGACCCTGCGGATGGAGGGCCAGCCGGTCTTCCGCTGGGCCGTCTGGGAGATGGCCAAGGTCGCCCAGCAGGCGCTGGACGCCGCCGGGGTGCGGGCCGACCAGCTCGGCGCGTTCATCCCGCACCAGGCCAACATGCGGATCACCGACGCCATGATCAAGGCCCTCAAGCTACCCGAATCGGTGCCCGTCGCCCGGGACATCGCCGAGACCGGCAACACCTCCGCGGCCTCCATCCCGCTGGCGATGGAGCGGATGCTGGAGAGCGGCGAGGCCAAGAGCGGGGACCTGGCTCTGATCATCGGGTTCGGGGCGGGTCTGGTCTACGCGGCGGCAGTCGTTACCCTCCCTTAGGCACATCCGCGCCACCTGTCGAACCGGGGCCGCGCATCCGCACGGTGACCGGTCAACACCAATCAACACCAAACGAGGAGCAGCCAGCATGGCTACCACCCCCGAGGCGGTTCTGGAAGGTCTCGCCGAGATCGTCAACGAGATCGCCGGTATCCCCGCCGAGGACGTCGAGCTCGACAAGTCGTTCACCGACGACCTGGACGTCGACTCGCTCTCCATGGTCGAGGTCGTCGTGGCCGCCGAGGAGCGCTTCGACGTGAAGATCCCGGACGACGAGGTCAAGAACCTCAAGACCGTCGGCGACGCGGTGAACTACATCATCGAGAACGCCTGATCCTCCCGGCGGGGGCGCCCTCGGCAGCCCCCGCCGGACCCCTCCCCCACCCCCGGCCCGCCCCACCCTGCACACGTGAGAGAAGAAAACCAATGACCGCTGAAAACCGCACCGTGGTCGTCACGGGTATTGGCGCCTTCACGCCGCTGGGCGGCGACGCCGCAACCACCTGGGAGGGTCTGCTCGCCGGACGCTCCGGCGTGGCCGCGTTGTCCGAGGAGTGGGCCGCCGAGCTGCCGGTCCGGATCGCCGCGCGCACCGCCGTCGAGCCGGGCGAGGTGCTTCCCAAGCCGCTGGCCCGCAAGCTGGACCGCTCGGCCCAGTTCGCCGTGATCGCCGCCCGCGAGGCCTGGGCCGACGCCGGCTACCCGGTCCCGGCCACCGACGAGAACTCCGTGATCGCCCCCGAGCGGCTGGGCACCGTGATCGCCTCCGGCATCGGCGGCGTCACCACCCTGCTCGACCAGTACGACGTGCTGAAGGAGAAGGGCGTCCGCAAGGTGTCCCCGCACACCGTGCCGATGCTGATGCCCAACAGCCCCTCGGCCAACGTGGGCATCGAGGTCGGCGCCCGGGCCGGCGTGCACACCCCCGTCTCCGCCTGCGCCTCCGGCGCCGAGGCGATCGGCTACGCGATCGAGATGATCCGCACCGGCCGCGCCGACGTGGTGGTGGCCGGCGGCACCGAGGCCGCGATCCACCCGCTGCCGATCGTCGCCTTCGCCAACATGATGGCGATGTCCAAGAACAACGACGAGCCGCAGCGCGCCTCCCGCCCGTACGACAAGGCCCGCGACGGCTTCGTGCTGGGCGAGGGCGCCGGCGTGGTCGTCCTGGAGTCCGCCGAGCACGCCGCCAGGCGCGGCGCCCGGGTCTACTGCGAGGCGGTCGGCCAGGGCCTCTCCTCGGACGCCCACCACATCGCCCAGCCCGAGCCCACCGGCTCCGGCGTGGCCCGCGCGCTGGCGCACCTCTTCGAGTCGACCGGCCTGGACCGTTCCGAGGTGGTGCACGTCAACGCGCACGCCACCTCCACCCCGCAGGGCGACGTCGCCGAGATCAAGGCGCTGCGCAAGGTGCTCGGCGAGCACCTGAACCGCGTCGCCATCTCCGCCACCAAGTCGATGACCGGCCACCTGCTGGGCGGCGCGGGCGGGATCGAGACGGTCGCCACCGTGCTGGCGCTGCACCACCGGCTGGCCCCGCCGACCATCAACGTCGACGACCTGGACGACGAGGTGGACGCGGACATCGTCCGGATCGAGGCCCGCGAGCTGCCGCAGGGCCCGATCGCCGCGCTGAACAACTCCTTCGGCTTCGGCGGCCACAACGTGGTGCTGGCCTTCCGCGCGGTCTGACACCCGGCCTGACGCGCCGTCCGACGGCCGGCACGAAGGGGCGGCCTCCCAAGCCCGGGAGGCCGCCCCTTCGTCCCTCGTCACACCACCTGGTGCAGCCAGCGCACCGGAGCGCCCTCGCCGGCGTACCGGAACGGCTCCAGCTCGTCGTCCCAGGGCTTGCCGAGCAGCCGGGCCAGCTCGGCCTCCAGGTCGGTGCCCTCGCTGCGGGCCCGCAGCAGCACCGAGCGCAGCCGGTCCTCCGGGATCAGGATGTCGCCGTGGATCCCGGTGACGGCGTGGAAGATGCCCAGGCTGGGCGTGCTGCTGTAGCGCTCGCCCTCGGCCGCGGCGCAGGGTTCGCTGGTCACCTCGTAGCGGATCAGCTGCCAGCCGCGCAGGGCGGAGGCCAGCCGGGACGCGGTGCCCGGCTCCCCCTGCCAGGAGAACTCGGAGCGCCAGTGACCGGCGGCGGCCGGCTGGCGGATCCAGTCGAGGCTGACCCGCACGCCGAGTACGCCCGCCACCGCCCATTCGACGTGCGGGCACAGCGCGCGGGGCGCGGAGTGGATGTACAGGACTCCACGTGTCGTCACCGGGACCTCCAGGCTGTGGACGAGGGTCGCCTTCCCCAGCTGCCTCGTACCCGTGGCCGGTCAGTCCTGGGCGCCACTTGGCCAAACCCTGCCCGTTTGCCACTCAGGTCAATCGACATTAGGTCACTAACTTGAGCAAAACGGACAGGCTTCAACCATGTTAGTCAGTTCCCCACCGAGGTCTACCCCTGATCGGGATCTCTCCCCCGAACGGCCCCATCCGACGCCGGTCCGGCAGTGCCGCCACGCTATCGTGCCGGAGCCGGAGTGGTCCGACGGTCCGTCGGATGCGGCGGAAAACCGTCCCCAGGGGTCGCGCGGGACAACGCCGCGCGCCCCGACTGACCATGACGGTCCGTCGGGGCGCGGTGTGCGCCGACGATCGATCAGGCGCCGAGCCGGACCACCATCTTGCCGGTGTTGTCACCGCGCAGCAGGCCGAGGAAGGCGTCCACGGCGTTCTCCACGCCGTCCCGCACGGTCTCGTCGTAGCGCAGGCTGCCGTCCTTCAGCCAGCCGGCCACCTCGGCCACGAACTGCTGCTGGAGGTCCGCGTGGTCGCGCACCAGCATGCCCTGCAGGCGCAGCCGCTTGCCGATGGCCTGCACCAGGTTGCGCGGGCCGGCCGGGGCGCCGGTCTCGTTGTACTGCGCGATGGCGCCGCACAGGGTGGCCCGGCCGTGCACGTTGAGCGCGCCGATCGCGGCCTCCAGGTGGTCACCACCGACGTTGTCGAAGTAGACGTCGATGCCCTCGGGGGCGGCCGCGGCGAGCTGCTCGGCGACCGGGCCGTCCTTGTAGTTGAAGGCCGCGTCGAAGCCGTAGTCGGCCACCAGCCTGGCGACCTTCTCGGCCGAGCCGGCCGATCCGATCACCCGCTTGGCGCCCTTGAGCTTGGCGATCTGGCCGACCAGCGAGCCGACCGCGCCGGCCGCGCCGGAGACGAAGACGGTGTCGCCCTCCTTGAAGCTGGCCACCTCCAGCAGGCCCGCGTAGGCGGTCAGGCCGGGCATGCCGAGCACGCCGAGGTAGTAGGAGAGCGGCGCGCGCGCCTCGTCGACCTTCACCACGTGCTTGGCCGGCACCGTCGCGTACTCGCGCCAGCCGAGCCCGTGCAGGACGGCGTCGCCCGCCTGGAACCCCTCGGCGGCGGAGGCCACCACGTGGCCGACCGCGCCGCCGTCCATCACCTGGCCCAGCTGGAACGGCGGCACGTAGGACTTCACGTCGTTCATCCGGCCGCGCATGTACGGGTCGACCGACAGGTAGGCGTTGCGCACCAGGATCTCGCCCGGCTCCGGCTGCCGGACCGGAGCCTCGACCAGCTCGAAGTCGGAGGCCACCGGCCAGCCGTTCGGACGGGACACCAGGTGCCACTCGCGGGCGGTAGCGGGCACGGTCTGCTCGGCCATCGGTTTGCTCCCTTGCTCAGTGTTGCCCTGAAAGGTTGAGGAACTGAAGCAACCATGGACATGAAAGGTTCACCTTGTCAAATATTCAGGTAGACTGTCGGCATGTCGAACCAGTCGGCCCCCACCCCGGAGGCACCAGCCGTTGCCGGCCCCGCGGACGACCTGACCCGCGAGGTCGTGGACCTCATGGCGGGCCTGGTCGCGCTCTTCCACCGGGAGTACGAGGAGGCCGCCGCCGCCCGCTCGCTCACCGGCGCCCAGGCCAAGGTGCTCGCGCTGCTGCGGCGCGGCCCGATGCCGATGCGGCACATCGCGCAGACGCTGAGCTGCGAGCCGTCCAACATCACCGGCATCGTGGACCGGCTCGAGGCCCGTGACTTCGTCACCCGGGAGGCCGATCCGCAGGACCGCCGGGTGAAGCTGGTCGCCGCCACCGAGGCCGGGCAGGCCGCCTCGGACGAGCTCCGGGAGTCGCTCAACTTCGCCCGCGAGCCGCTCGCCGCGCTCGACCAGGACGAACGGCGCACCCTGCGCGACCTGCTGCAGCGCATGATCACCGGAGCCGGCGGCCAGGCCTGAGGCCCTATTCGCGCCCAGCCGCCCAGCGGCGCCAGAGCGCCCGGCCGCACAGCAGCAGCGCGGCGTAGCCGGCCGCCACCAGCGCCAGCGGCCCGTACGCCTCGGCCGGCAGCCCCTCGAAGCCCAGCCCCTTGCCCAACGGGCTGCCCGGCAGCAACAGCCCGGCCACCGTCAGCACCCCGGCCGCCCACCACACCGGGCGCGGCGGCCGCACCCCCGCCCGGTCCAGTCCGTACAGCACCAGCAGCGCCAGCGCCTGGGTGACCAGGTTCTCGGTGAAGAAGGCGGTGTGGAAGGCGGCGGCCGAACCGGCCCGCCGGAAGCCGTCGGTCACCTCCCGCATCGCCTCGAACATGCCGATGTCGGCGAGCGAGTTCAGCAGGCCGAAGACGACCGCGAAGATCCCGAGCATCCCCCAGCGCAGCCGGGCCGGCCCGAGCGACCGTCCGCCGCGGCTGCCGGCCAGCGCGAACGACAGTTGGGCCGCGTCGAAGCAGAGGTTCTGCAGCAGCACCTGGGCCGGCAGCATCGGCAGGAACGGCAGCAGCACCCCGCCGGCCAGCATCGAGGCCGCGTTGCCGAGGTTGCAGGAGAGCGCGATCCGCAGGTAGGCGGCCACCTTGGCGACCGCCGCCCGGCCCGTCCACAGCGCCGGCACCAGCGCGCTCGGCCCGTCCTCGCCCAGCACCGCGTCGGCCCAGCCGCGGGCCGCGCCGACCGCGCCGCTCGCGCTGATCCCGAGGTCGGCGGCGCGCAGCGCGGGCACGTCGTTGACACCGTCGCCGAGGAACCCGACGCTCCCGCCGCCCCGCCGCAGCGCCAGTACCACCCGGGCCTTCTGCTCCGGCGCGCAGCGGGCGAAGACCGCCGTGCCGCGGGCGGCCTCGGCCAGCTCTCCGTCGGTCAGCGCGTCCAGCTCGGAGCCGAGCAGCACCCGGCCCGGCGGCAGGCCGAGCCGGTCGGCGAGCCGGACCGCGGTCGCCGGGTGGTCCCCGGTCACCACCTTCACCGCGACGCCCGCCCGGGCCAGCGCGGCCAGCGCCTCGGCGGCCCGGTCGACCGGTTCCTCCGCCAGGGCGACGAAACCGAGCAGGGTCAGGTCGTCCTCCTGCCAGGCCCGGTGGCCGCCGAGCCGCGCCGCGCGCTCGGCCCGGGCCACCGCGAGCAGCCGCAGCCCCTCACCGGCCCGGGTCGCCACCAGCCGGTCCAGCTCGGCCCGTCGGCCCTGGTCCAGCGCCCGCGGCCCGGCCGCGGTGGTCACCTCCGCGCAGCGCGCCAGCACCGCCTCCGGGGCGCCCTTGACCAGCAGCACGGCCCGGCCGCGCTCGCGCAGGAGCACCGTGGCACAGCGGCGGACCGGATCGAACGGGACCGCGTCCAGCAGCACGGGCGCCGGGCCGTCCAGCAGTCCGTCCGCCGCCGCGGCGTCCAGCAGCAGCTCGTCGGTCGGGTCCGGCAGGCCCGGATCACCGTCCCCGAACGCGGCCTCGGCGGACAGGCCGGCCCAGTACAGCGGTCGCGGGTCGGGCCGGCCGTCCGGGTCGAACGAGCCCGCCACCGCGGGCGCGCCGGTGGTGAGCGTGCCGGTCTTGTCCACGCAGAGCACGTCCAGCGCGCCCAGCTCGCTGACCGCCGAGAGTCGGCGGACCGGCACCCCGCCGGCTGTCAGGTCGTGGCTGCCCCGGGCGAGCACGGTGCTCAGGACCAGCGGCAACAGCTCGGGGGTCAGCCCGACCGCCGCCGCCACCGCGAACGGCAGCAGTTCGGCGCTCCAGCCGTGCAGCACGGCGTCCGCACCCACCGTGAGCGGGACCGCGGCGATCATGAACAGCACCAGCGCCCGGACCGCGCGGCGCACCCCGTGCTCCACCGCCGACCGGCCGCCACCGGGCAGCGGGGCCGGCCGGTGCGCGGCGCCGAAGCGGGTCGCGCCGCCGGTGGCGAGCACCACGGCGGTGGCGCTGCCGGTGACCACCCGGCTGCCGGCGAAGCAGAGGTGCGGCTCGTCGAAGGGCTGTCCGGCCGCGCCGGCGGGCGGCTGGTCCGGGGCCCGCCGGGCCGCCGGCTCGCTCTCACCGGTGAGCGCGGACTGGTCCACCGTCAGGCCCTCGGCGCGCAGCAGCCGCAGGTCCGCCGGGACGGCGTCGCCGACCGCCAGCCGGACCACGTCACCCGGGACCAACTGGTCGGCCGGCAGCTCACGGGCCATCGGCAGGTCCTGCCGCTCGGCGCGGCGCAGCACGGTCGCGGTCTCCGGCATCAGCGCGCGCAGCGCCCGCAGCGCCCGGGACGACCGCCGCTCGCCGACCAGCCGCAGCAGAGCACCGGAGAGCACCAGGAAGCCGAGTATCGCCGCGCTGCCCCAGGAGCCGATCAGCGCGCAGATCCCGGCGAGCCCGGTCAGCAGGACGGTGAACGGATCCCCGAGGGCGGTCGCGGTGTGCCGGGACCAGGAGACGTCCGGCCGGGGGAGCACGGTGTTCTCGCCGTGCACGGCCAGCCGGGCCTCGGCCTCCGCCTCGGTCAGTCCGCGCGGCGAGGAGTCCAGCTCGCGCAGCAGCGGCAGCCGGCCCAGCCGGACCGCACGGCCCGGTTCACCGCCCCGCCGGGGGACCGCGTCGGCGGACCGGCCGACGAGCGGGAGCAGGCGCGCCCCGCTCTCAGGCACCACGGCTCCGGAACCGGTGCGCCTCGCCGCCGGCCGCCGGGCCGTCGAGCTTCTCCACCATCAGCCGGACCAGCGTGGCCACCTGCGGGTCGTCAACCCCGTACACCTGGCGGCGGCCCTCGCGGCGGTTGGTCACCATGCCCGCCAGCTTGAGCTTGGCGAGGTGCTGGCTGACGGCCTGCAGGGTGCCGCCGACCCGCTCGGCCAGCGTGCCGACGTCGGCCTCGCCCTGGCTGAGCACCCAGACGATGTGCAGCCGCATGGTGGAGGCGAGCAGGCCGAACGAGGCCGCCGCCTGCTGCAGGAGCTGCGGGGAGGGGTCGTCGAGCTTGGTCCAGCCCGTCATCCGTACCGCCCTCTCCAAGATCTGCGAGGGGGACAGTCTAGCCGGGCGCCCTCCCGGCGCGCAGTGGCCGTCCGCACGCCCGACCCGGCCCCCCGTGCCGTCCGGTCCACCGGGCCTGTGGACCGGACGGCCGCTCCGTCGTGCGAGAATTCGGCGGTCCGGATCGACGGCCTGTGGGGAGTTCGTGTGATAGGCAGCCAACGGGCCGAGGGGCGACGCGCCGCCAGTCGGCGCCGCAACCTTGAACTGGCCATGCTGGCATTCGCCCTGGTGGTCCCCCTCTACGGCTACATCGACGCCAATCTGGCGATGAACAACAAGATGCCCGCGGGCCTGCTGGAGTGCGGGGTCGCCTTCACCGCGCTGGCACTCGGCGCGCACCTGGTGGTCCGGCGCTTCGCGCCCTACGCCGACCCGCTGATCCTGCCGATCGCCACGCTGCTCACCGGCATCGGCCTGATGCTGCTGAACCGGCTGGACCAGTCGTACGCGATCGTCATGGCGGGCAACTTCCAGAAGTACCCGACCGCGCCCACGCAGGCGATGTGGACCTTCATCGCGGTCTTCGTGGCGCTCGCGCTGATCGTGTTCGTCAAGCACCACCGGTTCTTCCAGCAGTACCAGTACATCCTGATGGTGGGCTCGCTGGTACTGCTGGCCGCGCCGGCCTTCTTCCCCGCCGACGCCACCTACGGCGCCAAGCGGTGGATCGAGCTGCCGGGCGTGACGCTGGAGCCGGACGAGTTCGTCAAGATCGCGATCACCATCTTCTTCGCCGGCTACCTGACGGTCAGCCGGGACGCGCTGGCGCTGGTGGGCCGCAAGATCTGGGGGCTGAGCCTGCCACGCGGGCGCAACGCCGGTCCGGTGCTGGCGATCTGGGTGGTCAGCCTGCTGGTGCTGATCTTCGAGCGCGACCTGGGCACCTCGCTGATCTTCTTCGGGATCTTCGTGGTGATGCTCTACATCGCCACCGAACGGACCAGCTGGGTGATCCTCGGCGTGCTGATGGCGGTCGGCGGCGCGGCCGTGGTCGGCAGCTACGAGCCGCACGTGCACGGCCGCGTGGTGGCCTGGCTGCACCCGCTGGACTACTACAACGCCCACCACGACCCGGCGCTGATCTCCAACCAGCCGGCCGAGGCGCTGTTCAGCTTCGGCACCGGCCACCTGCTGGGCACCGGGCTGGGCCAGGGCCGGCCGTGGCTGGTCGGCTTCGCCGGCCGCAGCGACTTCATCTTCACCACGATCGGTGAGGAACTCGGCCTGGCCGGGGTGACCGTGATGCTGATGATCTACGTGCTGCTCGTCCAGCGCGGGCTGAAGACCGCCACCCAGCTGACCGACCCGTTCGGGAAGCTGCTGGCCAGCGGCCTGGCCGCGGCGGTGGCCCTGCAGGTCTTCGTGGTGGTGGGCGGGGTCACCGGCCTGATGCCGCTGACCGGCAAGGCGCTGCCGTTCCTGGCCCAGGGTGGTTCCTCCATGGTGGCGAACTGGCTGCTGACGGCCCTGCTGATCAAGCTGAGCGACGCGGCCGGGCGGGCCACCCTGGAGCCCGAACCGGAGCCGGGACCGGCGCCGGCGCTCGCCACGGTCTGAGCCCGGTCCGAGCCCGGTCCTCCGTCACGGTCCGAACGCGGTCGTCGTGCCCCCGGTCACCTTGGGTGGCCGGGGGCACCGGCACGGGTGATACTGGCAACGGGTCATACTTGCCTCATGGCGCAAGTGTGACCCGCACGCCTGCCCGAGCAGTCCTCCTGGCCGACCGGCCCCCGGCTCGCCGGCGACCGCATGGAGACCACCGATGAGCGATCCCCAGGCCCGCCCCGCCGACGAACCCTCGACCCCGCCCACCAGCGGCGGACGGACCCGCCGCCGGGCGGTCCGGATCGCCGCCGGCACGCTGGCCGGCTTACTCCTGGCCACCGGTGGCCTGAGCCTCTGGTTCTACCACCGGCTCGACGGCAACCTGCACGTCTTCGACAGCGGCGGGGTGGCCGGTACCCGTCCGCCGGCCGGCCCGCTCGACCCGAGCGGCAACAGCCCGGTCAACGTGCTGCTGCTCGGCTCCGACAGCAGGGCCGACGGCAACGACCAGCTGGCCGGCGGCCAGGTCGACAGCAAGGGCAACTCCGACACCGCGATCCTGCTGCACATCGCCGGCGACCACCGGCACGCCGTCGGGGTCTCCATCCCGCGCGACTCACTGGTGGACATCCCGCCCTGCCGGCTGCCCGACGGCCGGTGGACCGCGCCGCAGCACGGCCAGATGTTCAACTCCGCGTTCGGCGTCGGCGGGGCCCCGAGCGGCAACCCGGCCTGCAGCCAGAACACCGTGGAGGCACTGACCGGCCTGCGGGTGGACCACACCATCGTGATCGACTTCAAGGGCTTCGCCGCGATGACCAGCGCGGTCGGCGGGGTCCCGGTCTGCGTGCCGGCGAACGTGGACGGCTACGGCATCCACCTCAGGCAGGGCCGTCAGGTGCTCTCCGGCGAGCAGGCACTGTCCTACGTCCGGGCCCGGCACGGCATCGGCGACAGCTCGGACATCGGCCGGATGAAGCGCCAGCAGGCGTTCATGTCCGCGCTCTTCACGAAGGTCCGAGCGCAGGGCTTCGACCTCCCCACGCTGCTCCCCCTCGCCGACGCGGCCACCCGTTCGCTGACCGTCGACCGTGACCTGGGCAGCCCCACGAAGCTGGCCACCTTCGCCGGGTCGCTGAGCGACCTCAAGCCGGCCGACGTCCTCTTCGTCACCACCCCCTGGCGCTACGTCGGCGACCGGGTGGCGCTGGTGCACCCCGACGTCGACCAGCTCTGGGCCCTGCTCCGCGAGGACCACCCCCTGGACGTCCGCCCCGCCACCGCACCCCCGTCCCCCGCCGCCGGTCCGGGCGGCCCGCCACCCAGCACGCTGCCGACCGCCCTCCCCACCACCATCACCCAGAACACCCGCCCCGCCGACACCGACCCCTGCGCCGACCTCAGCTACGGCTGATCCAACCTGCCGAAGGAGAACCCACCAGATGCTCTCGGGGGATCGCGAGACGGCCACCCGGCTCCGACTGGCGGCCGCGGTGGCCGAGATCGAAGGCCTGCACGCCGCCCTGCTGCACGCCACCGACCCGGCCCGCCGGATCCGCCTGCTGGCCCGCCTCAGCGAGGCCGGCCACCGCCTCGGCGAACTCGCCAGTCCCACCGGCGCCGCCGTCCCACCACAGAGCCGCCGTGCCCCGGCCCGCCAACGTCGCCGCGCCGCCATCCTCCGCGGCGCGCGCTGGCTCACCCGCCTCACCCACTCCCCCGACCATTCCTGACCCCGGGTCAGCCGGTACCGGTGTTCGGCCGTGCCGCGGAGGCCGGCAGGTGATCGGCGACCCGGTCCCATGTCCATCGGCACGGCCGGTCATGCGCCCGAGCGGGTGAACCTCGGCGTGGCGGTGGGGTCGCCGGGCGGGTCGTACTCTAGGATCTGCGCCAGAGGCCGGGGCGTTTCCGCAGGTCAGCCACAGGATTACTCTGATGATCCATCAGGATCTTGTGTAGGGCGGGTGGGACTCGAACCCACGACCCAGGGATTATGAGTCCCCTGCTCTAACCGGCTGAGCTACCGCCCCGACTCACCGCGTCGGTACTGGCCACCACAGTGGCTGTCCATCGCAGCAACAGACGGCCCCGCAAGGCCGTCTTGGGCAGCATATCCGGTCGATCAGCCGTGGTGCGCGCCGGGGGGCGCACCACGAGTGCGTCCTCCGGGCCCATTCCGTTGGCGCCGGGCGGCGGGCGTGCGGTGTCCGGCACACCACCACCCGGGCGGGAACGCGGTGGTCACGGGGGGATCGAAGGCCGCGGAGGGAGTCACAGTGACGGTCCGTACGGTCGCCCTCGGTTGCGCCTGGGCGCTGCTGCTGGCTCTCGCGGCCACCGGCTGCGGCTCGGGGCCGTCCGGTGGCGCGGTCTGGCTGCCCGCCGCCCCGAACAGCGGCCCGGCCACCTGGAGCCGCGAGCGCTTCCTGAAGGCCACGGACCGGCATCCGGGCACGGCCACCCCCGGCGCCTCGCCGAACGGGCCCGACGGGCCGGTCGGGGCGCTCTTCACCGGTGACGCCGCCGGGGATCACCTCTGCACCGCCAGCGTGGTCGACAGCCCCGGGCGGAACCTGATCGTCACCGCCGCGCACTGCCTCTACGACCCCGGCAAGGGCGCCCGCGGCGAGCCGGTCTTCGTGCCCGGCTACCGAGCCGGCGACGCCCCGGACGGCGTCTGGCCGCTGGCCGCCATCACCGTGGACCGGAGCTGGGCCGAACACGGCAACGCCGACCTGGACGTGGCCTTCGCCGTGGTCCAGCCGGTGAGCGGCAGGCAGGTGCAGCAACTGCTCGGGGCCAACCGGCTGGGCACCGACCCGGGCTACCAGCAGGCGGTGCGGCTGACCGGCTATCCGAGCCCCGCCGGCCCGCCGGTCGGCTGCGCCAACCGGACCGCCGAGCAGAGCGCCGGCCAGCTGCGGCTCGACTGCCCGGACCACACCGGAGGTGCCGGCGGCAGCCCGTGGGTGACCGGCGCCGACCCGGTCACCGGGGCCGGCACGGTGATCGGCGTGGTCGGCGGCTACCAGCAGGGCGGGGACACCCCGGGCACCGCGTACAGCAGCTACTTCGGCGGCGCCGTACGGGCCCTGTTCGCCCGCGCCACCGGCTGATCTGGCGTCCGACCGGCCGCGCCTGGTAGATCTTGGGTAGATCTCGTCACGGCGCGCCCGGCGCCGACCGAGCACCAGGAGGCGGCGGCGGATGGCCGAGCGGGGCTACCAGCGGCGCACACTGGTGCTCTCGGCCGCCCTGGCCGCGGTGCTCCCGCTCGCGGCCTGTGAGAGCCGCTCGCACCGTCCGGCGCAGAGCGCGGTCACCGCTCCACGGGACGCGGCGGACAGCCGGATCGGGGTGCTCACGCTGCCCGCCGAGAGCGACAGCCGGTCCTGTACCGCCAGCGTGGTGGACAGCCCGCGGCGGAACCTGATCGTCACCGCCGCGCACTGCGTCTACCAGCCCGGCGTCGGGCCGGTCGGCGGCCTGGCCTTCTCCCCCGGCTACCGGGACGGCGACTCCCCGTACGGCAGCTGGCCGGTCGATCAGATCACCGTGGACCAGCACTGGCAGGACGACGGCGACCCGGAGTACGACGTCGCGTTCCTCACCGTGGGCCCGCTGAACGGTCGGCGGATCGAGGACGTGGTGGGCGGCAACCGGCTCGGCGTCAACCGCGGCTTCGACCTGCCGGTGACCGTGACCGGGTACCCCAACGAGAGCGACCAGCCGATCAGCTGCGCCACCCGGACCACCGCCCAGAGCTCCACCCAGGAGCGCTTCGACTGCGGCGGCTTCACCGACGGCACCAGCGGCAGCCCGTGGGTGACCGGGACCGACCCGGCCACCGGCGTCGGGACGCTGGTCGGGGTGATCGGTGGCTACCAGGAGGGCGGGGACACCGCGGACACCTCGTACAGCGTCAGTTTCGACGACCGGGTCGCGGCGGTGTACCAGCGGGCCGTCAGCTGACCGCCCCGGCGGGCCGTCGGGGACCGGCGGAACCGGCGAGAAACGCCGAACGCCCCTCGGCAGGCCGAGGGGCGTCAGTACTGGCTCCCGCAATTGGACTCGAACCAATAACCTGCCGATTAACAGTCGGCTGCTCTGCCAATTGAGCTATGCGGGATCGCACGGACAAGCAGCCTGCACCGACCGGAACCGGACCGGCTGCCTGAGCTCCCGCATTTGGACTCGAACCAAAAACCTGCCGGTTAACAGCCGGCTGCTCTGCCAATTGAGCTATGCGGGATTGAGTTGTTCGCATCGGCCGCACCTCGGTGCGGCGTTCGCTGCGGGACATACATTAGCGCATCCAGGGGGGTGGTCCGCCAATCGCTTTCCCGGCCCGGAGCCGCACCCTCCGGCTGGCGCGCCCGGCGGGCGGCGGTCCGCGCCGCCGGGGATGCTGAGGGGGACCCTCCGCTCGGCAGGCGGTTCGCCGCCCGCCGGGGCGGGTAGGGCATCGCGGCAAGGGGCCGCGAGAGAGCGCGAGAGAGGGTGGAGACCGAGACATGTGGAAGCTGACGTTGGTGGTGGGAGCCGCGGCCGGGTACGTCCTGGGGGCCCGGGCGGGCCGGGAGCGGTACGAGCAGATCGCCGCGACGGCCCGGCGGATCTCGCAGAACCCGAAGGTCCAGGACGCCACCCACCGGGCCCGCGAGTCGGCCGGCTCGGTGGCCGGCAAGGCCGCGCACGCGGTGACCGACCGGGTCGGCGAGCGGTTGCCGGACGCGTTGACCGACCGGGTGCCGTACTTCAGCCGCCGGCACGAGGAGGACGACAGCTGGGGGACCGTCCGCCGCTGAGGGCGGCCGCGGTACCGACTGGGCAACACTTGCCGGGACGGTTCCCGGGCGGACCGCCGGCTGAGGCATGATCTCCACCATGGCCATCGTCGCGGGCATCGACAGCTCGACCCTCCGCACCCGGATCGTCGCGTGTGACGCGGACACCGGAGCCGTCCTGCGGTCCGGCAGGGCCCCGCACCCGGAGTCCGAGGCCTCCCAGCAACGCTCGACCCAGGCCGACCCGCAGTCCTGGCTGCACTCACTGGGCGAGGCGGCCACCGGCGGCCTGCTGGAGGGCGTGCGGGCGATCGGCGTCTCCGCCCAGCAGCACAGCCTGATCGGGCTCGACGCGGGTGGTGTGCTGGTCCGTCCGGCGCTGCTCTGGACCGACCCGCGCTCCTCCGGCGCGGCGGCCGCCCTGGTGGACGCGCTGGGCGGCCCGTCCGCCTGGACCGAGGCGATCGGCGCGGTGCCCGCCGCCACCTACACCATCGCCAAGCTGCGCTGGCTGGCCGAGTTCGAGCCGGCCAACGCGCGGCGGATCGCCGAGGTGCTGCTGCCGCACGACTGGCTGGTCTGGCAGCTGCTCGGCCACCCCGCCCGACGCACCACCGACCGTGGCGACGCCTCCGGCACCGGCTACTGGTCGCCGATCACCGGCGAGTACCGGCAGGACCTGATCAAGCTCGCGCTCGGCCACGAGCTGCTCCGGCTGCCCGAGGTGCTCGGCCCCAACGAGCCCGCCGGGCACACCCCCGAGGGCCTGCTGATCTCGGCCGGCACCGGCGACAACATGGCGGCCGCGCTCGGCCTGGGCCTCGGCCCCGGCGACGCGGTGGTCTCGCTCGGCGCCTCCGGCACCATCTTCGCGGTGCACGACCAGCCGGTGGTGGACCCGACCGGGACGGTCTCCTCGTTCGCCGACGCCACCGGCAAGCACCTGCCGATGGTCGGCACGCTCAACGCCGCCCAGGTGCTGCGCGCCACCGCCCACCTGCTCGGCCGCGACCTGGAGGGCCTGAGCGAGCTGGCGCTGCGCTCCTCCCCCGGCGCCTACGGGGTGGTGCTGCTGCCGTACCTGGACGGCGAGCGGACGCCCCGGCTGCCGCACGCCACCGGCACCCTGACCGGCCTGCGCTCCGAGTCGATGACCCCCGAGCACCTGGCCCGGGCCGCGGTCGAGGGCATGCTCTGCAACATCGCGGACGCGCTGGACGCGCTGCGCGCCCGGGGCGTCGCGGTGCGCCGGGTGGTGCTGCTGGGCGCGGTCGGCCGGCTCCCGGCGGTCCGCGAGATCGCCCCGCTGATCTTCGGCGTCCCGGTGCTGATCCCGCCGCCGGGCGACCACGCGGCGCGCGGCGCGGCCCGGCAGGCCGCCTGGGCACTGGCCGGCACCCCGGAACCGCCGCAGTGGGAGCTGCCGGACGTGGTGGCCGTCGAGCCCGACCCGGACCAGCCGTTCGGGCGGGCGGTCCGCCAACAGTACGGCTCGGTTCGCGATCAGGTGCACCCCGAACTCAACGCGACGCCCTAACTTGGGATCACCTACCCCCGAGCGAAGGGCTCTTGCCCCATGCCACTGCACAAGGGCAACGGAACCAGTCACCGATCCGCCGTCGACTCCGCGCTCTCGGAGGCCGATCCGGTCGGGGCGATGCGGCTGGCGCCGCCCAAGCACCGGCTGCACCACGCTCCGATCCCGCCGCACACCGCCTACCAGCTGATCCACGACGAGCTGATGCTGGACGGCAACGCCAAGCTCAACCTGGCCACCTTCGTCACCACCTCGATGGAGGACGAGGCGGGCCGGCTGATGGCGGAGTGCCTCGACAAGAACGTGATCGACAAGGACGAGTACCCGCAGACCGCCGAGCTGGAGCGGCGCTGCGTGGCGATCCTGGCCGATCTCTGGCACGCGCCCGACCCGGCCGCCGCGATCGGCTGTTCCACCACCGGGTCGAGCGAGGCCTGCATGCTCGCCGGGCTCGCCCTGAAGCGCCGCTGGATGCGCCGCAACCAGGCCCGCTACGACGCCGGGGCCCGGCCCAACCTGGTGATGGGCGTCAACGTCCAGGTGTGCTGGGAGAAGTTCTGCAACTTCTGGGAGGTGGAGGCGCGCACCGCACCGATGGAGGGCGAGCGGTTCCACCTGGACGCGCCCTCCGCGGTGGCGCTCTGCGACGAGAACACCATCGGGGTGGTCGGCATCATGGGCTCCACCTTCGACGGCTCCTACGAGCCGATCGCGGAGATCTGCGCCGCGCTGGACGAGTTCCAGCGGACCACCGGCCTGGACATCCCGGTGCACGTCGACGGCGCCTCCGGCGGCATGGTCGCGCCGTTCCTCGACCCGGACCTGGTCTGGGACTTCCGGCTGCCGCGGGTGGCCTCGATCAACACCTCCGGGCACAAGTACGGGCTGGTCTACCCCGGCGTGGGCTGGGCTCTCTGGCGGGACTCCGAGGCGCTGCCGGAGGAGCTGATCTTCAAGGTGAACTACCTGGGCGGCGACATGCCCACCTTCGCGCTCAACTTCTCCCGCCCGGGCGCCGAGGTGGTCGCGCAGTACTACATCTTCCTGCGGCTGGGCCGGGAGGGCCTCCGCGCGGTGCACCACTCCTGCCGGCGGGTGGCCGAGGCGCTGGCCGACGGACTCGCGAAGCTCGGTCCGTTCCGGCTGCTCACCCGGGGCGACGAGCTGCCGGTGATCGCCTTCACGGTGGCGGACGAGGTGACCTCGTTCGATGTCTTCGACATCTCCCGGCGGCTGCGCGAACGCGGTTGGCAGGTGCCCGCCTACACCTTCCCGGCGAACCGGGAGGACCTCTCGGTGCTGCGGGTGGTCTGCCGCAACGGGTTCAGCCACGACCTGGCCGACCTGCTGCTCACCGACCTGGCCCGGTTGCTGCCCGAGCTGGAGTGCCAGCCCGGACCGTTGCGGGAGCACGGGATCGCGCCGGCCACCGCCTTCCACCACTGACACCACTGACACCACTGACACCACTGGTACTACTGGTACTACTGGCACCTCTGGCCCCACGAGCCCCGGAGCACGGCGACCGGCGGGTCAGTCCAGGTAGCCGCGCAGCTGCTCGGCGTAGGCGTGGTCGCGCAGCTTGGCCAGCGTCTTGGACTCGATCTGCCGGATCCGCTCCCGGGTCACCCCGAGCAGCGCGCCGATCTCCTCCAGGGTGCGCGGCCGGCCGTCACTCAGGCCGTAGCGTAGCTCGACCACCATCCGCTCGCGCTCGCCGAGGATGGCCAGCACGGTCTCCAGGTGCTCGCGCAGCAGCAGGAAGGCGGCGCTCTCGGCCGGCGAGGCGGCGTCCGCGTCCTCGATCAGGTCACCGAGCGCGACGTCCTCCTCCTCGCCGATCGGGGTGTGCAGCGAGACCGGCTCCTGGGCCAGCCGGAGCACCTCGCGGACCCGCTCGACGGAGAGCTCCAGGACGGCGGCCACCTCGGCCGCGGTGGGCTCGCTGCCCCGCTCCTGGAGCAGCCCGCGCTTGACCCGCAGCACCCGGTTGATCAGCTCGACCACGTGCACCGGGACCCGGATCGTGCGGGCCTGGTCGGCCAGCGCGCGGCTCATCGACTGGCGGATCCACCAGGTCGCGTAGGTGGAGAACTTGTAGCCGCGGACGTAGTCGAACTTCTCGACCGCCCGGATCAGGCCCAGGTTCCCCTCCTGGACCAGGTCGAGCATGGTCAGGCCGCGTCCGACGTAGCGCTTGGCGACCGAGACCACCAGGCGCAGGTTGGCCTCGATCAGCCGGCGCTTGGCGATCCGGCCGAGCACCACCAGCTGGTCCAGCTCGTCGGCCAGCCGACCGGTCGGGAGGCCGTGGTCGTGCAGGTACTGCTCGGCGAAGAGGCCGGCCTCGATCCGGCGGGCCAGCTCGACCTCCTCGGCGGCGGTGAGCAGCCGGATCCGGCCGATCTCGCGCAGGTACTGGCGGAACAGGTCGGCGCTCGGGCCGACCGAGCCGTCCCGCGGCAGGACGGGCGGCTCGTCGTCCAGCGGCCCGTCCGGGTCGAACTCCTCGTCAGGCGGTTGCTGCCGCACGGCAGCGACCGGTCTGCCCTCCGGGGACGCCGCGGGCCGGGACTCCGCTCGCGCGTCCGGCTCGGCTTCCTGGGTGGCGGTGATCTCCAACGGGCCCACCCCTCTGCGGGTCGGGCGGGCCCGACGCTGCGGACTGAGACCCCCTCAGTGTGGGGTACCCCGCGCCCGGCGGCCGATAGTCGTGCGGTGAGTTTTCTGCCGGAGTGGCGGGGCGCCGGTGCGCCGGGTTCAGAGCCCGGCCGCGCCGCGCGTCCGCAGACTGTCGTCGTACTGCTGGAGCGCCCACAACTCCTGTTGCACCGGCGCCAGTTGCTCGGCGGTTGCCCGGTTCCCCAGGCGCTGGAGATGCCCGCGGACCTCCTCGATCCGGCGCTTCACCGAGGCCCGGCGCAGGTTCACCAGGAACTCGCCGGCGTAGAGCGCGTCCGGCTTGCGCCGGGTGCGGACCGGCTCGACCGTCAACTCGGTGACCAGCGAACGGACCTGGTCGTTGTCGGCCACCTCGCGGACCGCCCTGACGAAGTCCGGCACGGTACAGCCGTGCGTGGTCCCGCCGGCCTTGCCGATCGCCCGGCGGACGGCCGCGTAGGGCGCCGTCGGGAACTCGTCCTCGCCGTACTGGTCGAACGCCGGACTGATCAACTCCGGGTACTGCAGAGCGAGTTTGAGCAGCTCACGCTCGACGAACTGGGCCTTGTCGCGCGGGTCGAGCCGGTACGCCGGCCGGGCTGACTCCGGCGCCGCCGCCAACTCCGGCCCCCGACGCAGCTGTTGGCGGCCCTGCTGGGGCGCCTCGCGCTGCCAGCGAGCGATCTGGGCCACCCGGCGCACCACGAACTGCTCGTCCAGGATGCCCAGCAGACCGGCGAGTTGGACCGCGTACTCGTGCCGGATCGACGGGTCCTTGATCTTGGCGACGATCGGCGCGGCCTCCTCCAGCGCCGCGGCCCGGCCCTCCGCGGCGTCCACCCGGTGCCGGGCGACCGCCGAGCGCAGCGCGAACTCGAAGAGCGGCACCGGGTTGGCGATCAGCTCGCGGACCGCCTCGTCGCCCTGGGCGAGCCGCAGTTCGCACGGGTCCATGCCGTCGGGGGTGACCGCGATGGACGTCCGGGCGGCGAACTTCTGGTCGTCCTCGAAGGCGCGCAGCGCGGCCTTCTGACCGGCCGCGTCGCCGTCGAAGGTGAAGACCGTCTCGCCCCGGTACTGCGAGGTGTCCATCAGCAGCCGACGGATGATCTTGACGTGGTCCTCGGCGAAGGCCGTACCGCAGGTGGCCACCGCGGTGGTCACGCCCGCCAGGTGGCAGGCCATCACGTCGGTGTAGCCCTCGACCACCACCGCCCGGCCGGACTTGGCGATCTCCTTCTTCGCCAGGTCGATGCCGTAGAGCACGTGCGACTTCTTGTAGATCGGGGTCTCGGGGGTGTTCAGGTACTTCGGCCCGTTGTCGTCCTCGCGCAGCCGGCGGGCGCCGAAGCCGACCACCTCGCCGCCCAGGTCGCGGATCGGCCAGACCAGCCGGCCGCGGAAGCGGTCGATCAGGCCACCGCGCTGCCCCTGCGAGGCCAGCCCGCCCTGCAGGATCTCCCGGTCGGTGAAGCTCCTGCCGCGCAGGTAGCGGACCAGGTGCTCCCAGCCGGCCGGCGCGTAGCCGACCCCGAACCGCGCGGCCGCCGCGGCGTCGAAACCGCGCTCGGCCAGGAACCGGCGGCCGATCTCGGCCTCCGGCGTCTCCAGCTGCTCCTGGAACCAGGCCGCGGCCACCTTGTGCGCCTCGACCAGCCTGGTCCGCTCGCCCTGCTGGCTGCGCTGGGTGTAGCCGCCCTCGATGTAGCGCAGCGTGATGCCGGCCTGGGCGGCCATCCGCTCGACCGCCTCGGCGAACGAGAAGTGCTCGATCTTCATCAGGAAGGAGATCGTGTCGCCGCTCTCGCCGCAGCCGAAGCAGTGGAAGACCCCCTTGGCGGGGTGCACGTAGAACGAGGCCGACTTCTCGTCGTGGAACGGGCAGACACCCTTGAGCTGGGCTCCGCCGCCGTTGGTCAGCTGGACGTAGTCGCCGACCACCGCGTCGATGGGCAGCGCGTTGCGCACCGCCTGCACGTCTTCATCCCGGATCCGCCCTGCCACCCCGGAAGTCTACGGCTTTCCGCCGGCGCTCAGTCGAGCGTGCAGGGCCAGCGCCGAGGCGTCGGTCAGGGTGGCGATCTGGTCGATCACCGCGCGCAACGCCGCCCGATCGTCCTCGGCCTCCCGGTACTGCGCGGCGAAGACCGGGTCCAGGCCGGCCGGTGCGTCCCGCCCGAGCAGCTCGGCCAGCTCGGCGATCACGATCCGCTGCCGGGCCCGCAGCTGCGCCTGCTCGTCGCGCTGCATGACGTAACGCACGGCCACCGCCTTGAGCACCGCGCACTCCAGCCGCACCTCCCGCGGGACCACCAGCTCGGCGGCGTACCGGCTCAGCCGGCCCGTGCCGTAGCGGGCCCGGGTGGCCTGCTCGGCGGCCAGGCAGAAACGGCCGATCAGCTGACTGGTGAGGTCCTTCAGGCCGGCCCGGGCGCGTGCCGATCCGTCGTACCCGCGCGGCCACCACTCCTCGGCCAGCAGCCGGTCCAGCGCCTCGCCGAGCTCCTCAGGCTCGGCGTCCCCGGCGTACCGCTCGGCGATCTTGAAGAGCTCGGCCCGCTCCTCGGGACTGTGCAGCGCGGCCGGGTCGATGTGGCCGGCCTGCAGGCCGTCCTCGACGTCGTGGGTGGAGTAGGCGACGTCGTCTGACCAGTCCATCACGGTCGCCTCGAAGCACCGGCGGCCGAGCGGGGCGCCGGCCCGCAGCCAGTGGAAGACCGGCAGGTCGTCGGCGTAGACGCCGAACTTGGGCGAGTGCGGGTCGGCCGGGTGGCCGCCGCGGGCCCACGGGTACTTGGTGGCGGCGTCCAGCGCGGCGCGGGTCAGGTTGAGCCCCACGCTGCTGCCGGGGCGCGGACCGAGCCGGGTCCGCTCCGCGCCCGCCGGGGCGAAGCGCTTGGGCTCCAGCCGGGTCAGGATGCGCAGCGACTGGGCGTTGCCCTCGAAGCCGCCGCAGGCCTCGGCGGCCTGGTCGAGCGCGGACTCACCGGTGTGGCCGAACGGCGGGTGGCCGATGTCGTGCGCCAGGCAGGCGGTCTCCACCAGGTCCGGGTCACAGCCCAGCGCCGCCCCCAGCTCCCGGCCCACCTGAGCGCATTCGAGCGAGTGGGTGAGCCGGGTGCGCGGGAAGTCGCTGCGCATCGGGGCGACCACCTGGGTGGTCCCGGCCAGCCGGCGCAGCGCGGCGGAGTGCAGGACCCGGGCCCGGTCGCGCTGGAACGCCGTCCGGCCGGGCCGTTTGTCGGGTTCGGGGACCCAGCGGGCCTGCGCGTGGTCCGCCGCGGGCATCTCGTCGGTCGTCGTCGGGTCGGTCGAGTACGAGGTGGCGTCCATATACAGGCCACCGTACGCCGTGGCGGTGACGGCCGGCTGGAGCGGCGCTCGAACCCGTGTTTACCCGACGGTGAACACCAGCGAGGCGTTGTGGCCGCCGAAGCCGAAGGCGTTGGCCAGCGCCGCGAGCGGGGCCGCCGCGCGCGGCTCGCCCGCCACCACGTCCAGCTTCACCTCCGGATCCGGCTCGTCGAGGTTGAGCGTGGCCGGGATGACCCGGTCGCGCAGCGCCAGCACGGTCGCCAGCGCGCCGAGCGCCCCGGCGGCGCCGAAGAGGTGCCCGGTCATCGACTTGGTCGCGGTGACGGCCGGGTGGACGCCGATCGCCTCGGCGATCGAGCCGGCCTCGGTGAGGTCACCCAGCGGCGTCGAGGTGGCGTGGGCGTTGACGTGCCCGACGTCCAGCGGGTCGAGGCCCGCCGCGGCCAGCGCCAGCCGCATCGCGCGGAGCTGTCCCTGCGGGTGGGCCGCCGTGATGTGGTGCGCGTCGGCGGTGATCCCGGCGCCGGCCAGCACCGCGTGGCCGCGCGCCCGTCGGGCCGCGGCGAACTCGGCCCGTTCCAGCACCAGCACGGCCGCCCCCTCGCCGACCACCAGGCCGTCCCGGTGCCGGTCGAACGGGCGGGACGCCCGCTGCGGCTCGTCGTTGCGCTTGGAGAGCGTCCTGGCCTGGGCGAAGCCGGCCAGCGGCAGCGGATGGACGCACGCCTCCGCGCCGCCCGCCACCACCACGTCGGCCCGGCCCAGCCGGATCAGGTCGAGGCCCAGCGCGATCGCCTCGGCGCCGGAGGCGCAGGCGCTGACCGGGGTGTGCGCCCCGCCGCGGGCACCGAGTTCGATGCTGACCCAGGCGGCCGGCCCGTTCGGCATCAGCATCGGCACGGTGTGCGGGGAGACCCGGCGCGGGCCGGCGGACTCCAGGACGTCGTCCTGGGCGAGCGTGGTCAGCACGCCACCGGTCCCGGTGCCGATCACCACCGCGAGCCGCTCCGGCTCGACCTCGGGCCGCCCGGCGTCCGCCCAGGCCTCCCGGGCCGCGACGATGGCCACCTGCTCGCAGCGGTCCAACCGCCGGGCCTGGACCCGGTCCAGCACCTCGGTCGGCTCGACCCGCAGCCGGCCCGCGATCCGGGCGGGCAGCCCGGCCGCCCAGTCCTCCTCGATCGTCCGGATCCCGGACTCCCCCGCCAACATCGCCGCCCAGGTCGACGGCACGTCCCCGCCCAGCGGGGTGGTGGCACCGAGCCCGGTCACCACCGCTCGAGTCTGTCCAACTGTCATTTCGCCCCCTTGTTTGTGGATAGGGCACACAGCCGATACCGCTTCGACGTGGTCGGCGTGCCCGGACATCCACCACTCTGCCAAGGGATTCACGGCACGTCAGATGCCGTGCGACACGGACTCCGCACGGCATTTATTGGAGGATCTCCACAGCACGGTCAGCCCCGGATCGCGACCAGCACCGCCTGCGCCATCGCCTGCTCGCCGGCCGCGTTGGGGTGCAGCGGCGCCCGACCGGCCGCCGGAAAGGGCGGCTCCACCCAGCGCTCCGCCTGCCCCGTGCACATGTCGTGCCCGGTGGAGGGCGTGTAGGTGTCAACGAAGGTCGCCCCGGCGGCCCGAGCCTCGTCCCGCAGCACGCCGTTGAGCCGCTGCTCCTTCGCGGCGAGGTAGCCCAGGTCGGCCGGCGGCACGGTGCGTCCGAGCACCGGCAGGCAGCCGGCCGGGTCGGCGGGCAGCAGGGTGGGGTAGCCGACCAGGAGGACCCGGGACTGCGGGGCCCGCCGCCGGACCTCCTGGAGCACACCGGCCACCTTGTCCCCGACCGTCGCGAGTTGGGCGTCGAGCCGGTCCGTACCGTCCGCCGCCGTGTAGGAGGCGCGGCACGGCGAGTCCTGGGCCTTCACCAGGTCGAGCTCGGCCAGCACGCCCTGGGTCAGCCCCTTCTCGACGCAACGGGTGACCACTCCGGTGAAGTCCGCGTCGTTGCCGCCGATCCCGAGCGTGACCAGCCTGGTCCGGGCGCTCAGCGCGCCCAGTTGGGCAGGGTTGCTGCCGCCGTCCAGCTGTTGGGGCGCGGTCAGGTCGGCCGTGGTCGCGCCGGAGCAGCTCATGTCGGTGAAGTCGGCGCCGCCGATGCCCAACCCCTGGGCGACCAGCGCCGGGTAGTCCACCGCCGACCGGCCGCAGCCCTTCGGCCCGTCGGCCTGCGGCTGGACCTGCAGGCCCGCGGTGTAGGAGTCGCCGAGCGCGACGTACGGGCCGCGCGGCGGCGAGGCGGACGGCTGGGCGGGAGCACCCCCGCCGGCCGTCGAGCAGCCCGCCAGCAACAGCCCGGCGCCCAGCCACCCGATGGCCCTGGCCCGGCGGTTCACGCGTCACCCCCCTCTCACACGGTGGGACGGCCCGCCGCCCGGGCCACCCGGGGGTCAACGAACGGGTGGGCCGGAACGACTCCCGGCCCACCCGTTCGGACGCTCCCGGGCTCCCGAGCACTGCGCCGGGCTACTCCGCGCCGCGCTCGTGCTCGGCCAGGAACTGCTCGAACTGCCGCCCCAGCTCGTCGGCCGAGGGCAGCTCGGCGGAGGCGGCGAGCAGGCTCTCCCGGGTCTCGGCCCCCGCCACCGCGTCGTACTGGCCCTCCATGCCGCGGATCGCCGTGCGCAGCTCGCCGTCGCCGTGCGAGAGCTGCTCCTCGATGTCGGCGTACACCTCGCCGACCCGGTCGCGCAGCTCGTGGCCCGGCAGGACCAGACCGGTCGCCGACTGGACCGCCTCCAGGATCAGCACCGCCGCCGCCGGGTAGGCCGAACGGGCCACGTAGTGGGGGACGTGCACCGCGAAACCCAGCACGTCGTGGCCGGCCTCGGCGAGCCGGTACTCCACCAGCGCCTGGGCGCTGCCCGGCACCTCGGCCCGCTCGAACCACTGCGGGTAGCCGACCGCCAGGTCGAGCCGGTTGCCGTGCGGGGTCAGGCCGACCGGGCGGGTGTGCGGGACACCCATCGGGATGCCGTGGAAGTCCACCGTGAGGCGCACCCCCAGCTCCTCCACCAGCCGGCGGACCGCCGCCGCGAAGGCCTCCCACTCGACGTCCGGCTCCGGGCCGCTGAGCACCAGGAAGGGCGCGCCGGTGGCGTCGTGGACCAGCCGCAGCAGGATCTCCGGCGGCTCGTACGCCGACCAGCTCTCCCGATCGAAGGTCATCACCGGGCGGCGGGCGCGGTAGTCGACCAGCCGGTCGTGGTCGAACCGGGCCACCACCACCGGGCTGCCCTGGTCGAGCAGGTGGGCCAGCACCTGGCCGCCGGCCTCACCGGCGTCCATGAAGCCCTCGAAGTGGTACAGCAGGACCAGGCCGGTCTCCGGCCCGCCCTGGACGGAGGTCGCCGCGGCGTTCGCCGCGGCCACCGCCGCCACGCCCTTCGGCTCCAGCTCGTACAGCGCCTCGGGATCACGCACCGCGCACCCAACCGTTTCTCGTCGTCGGTCCTACTCCTGGCCGGGGCCGCCCGACCGCAGCCGACCGCGGCGTACCCTCGCCCAGTGCAGCATGCCGCGAGTCGCGGACATTCCCCCGCTCACCCGTCCGGCGAGCACCCTCACCGGCCGCGCGGCCGCCGGGCGACCGGCCGACGCCATCAGGACGGTGTCGGAATCATCTCATCCCGCAACCGGCCACCGACGGAGAACCCCTGGTCAGAGGCGGTCCGGACATTCCGGCGGCCAGGCCGCCGCCAGCTCGCGACAACACCCGGCGCGCCGCGAAGTGACGTGCGGGGCCAAGGCAGGTATCGTCCTCTCGCTGCCTCGCATCATCGCGTCGCCGCCACGTCGTCTGTCACGCCGTGGGCCGCGGTCCCGATCCATGTACGGCCAGCCACCTGAATGTCACCTTGCCTTCATCTGGCCGCCTGCTTCCCTTCGCGCTCTCCTTCCTCTCTCGGCCATCTCGCGGACGCACACTGTCCCCTCGCACGTCCCGCCGGATCGGTCCATGTGAACCATGCCCGCGCCGGCACCGCGTTGCCCGCCTCCCGGGCCGCCCCCTCCCCCTGGTACGACCCGCCCCGGCGTACCCGGGGCCGGGGAACGGCAGGGGACGGGGCGACCTGTCCTCCCGACCGTCCGTACCCCGGACGTCAGGGCCCTCCGATCGCCGAAGGACCGAAGGTTCCGTGCCAGCAACCGTTACCCTGACCGGCCGCACCGTCCGGCTGGAGCCCCTGACAGAGCAGCACACCGAGGCGCTGGCCGCGGCCGCCGCCGAGGATCGCAGCTCGTACGCGTTCACGGCCGTCCCGCAGGGGCTGTCGGGCGCCCGCGAGTTCATCGCCACCGCGCAGGCCGACCAGGCGGCCGGCCGCTCGCTGGTCTTCGCCACCGTGCGGGCCTCGGACGGCCTGGTGGTCGGCTCGACCCGGTTCCTGGAGCTCGACTACTGGCAGGGCCCGGTGGTCTGGCCGCCGCTGCCGCAGGGCCCGATCGGCGACCCGGCGACCGCCACCCCGGACGCCGCGGAGATCGGCCGCACCTGGCTCTCCGCGCACGCCCAGGGCACCGGCATCAACACCGAGGCCAAGCTGCTGATGCTGCGCCACGCCTTCGAGGTCTGGGGCGTGCAGCGGATCTCGCTCCGGGCCGACGCCCGCAACCTGCGCTCGCGCGCGGCGATCGAGCGGCTCGGCGCCACCTCCGAGGGTGTCCGGCGGGCGCACAGCCGGGGGCTGGACGGGGTGGTGCGGGGCACGGCGTTCTACTCGATCCTCGCCGAGGAGTGGCCGGCCGTCCGCGACATCATCGAGCTGCGGATCGCCGCGGCCACCTCGCCGAGCGCGCCGGACCGCCGGATCGCCCGCGGCATGGGCCGCGAACTCGACCAGGAGTGTGTCAGACACGCCGGTTCCCTGATCCCGGCCTGATCCGATCCCGGCCCAGCCGGCGGCCGGCCCGGCCTCCACCGTCCGGGCCCGCACCGGGTGTGCCCCGGCCGTGGAGTCAACCGCGATCGGGGGTAGCCACCTGCGGGGGATATTTCGCATACCTACCGTCCTGCCGGGCACCCCTCCCCCATGACCGCGCTCAACTCCCTGCGACTGCTCGGCGCCGACCAGCAGCACATCGTCACCCGTGCCCAGCTGATCGAGCACGGCGTTCCGTCCGGCACCATCGCGCACCGGCTTCGGCCGGGCGGACCCTGGCAGCGGGTGCTGCCGCGGGTGATCTGCCTGCAGAACGGGCGCCTGACACCGCACCAACGCCTGCGTGCCGCGCTCAGCTACGCCGCGCCCAAGGGCCAGCGGCCGCACCCGGGCGCGGTGCTGCTGACCGGCATGGCGGTGCTGGCCGACGTCGGGCTGGCGAGCGCCGGGCACCCGGCGGATCTGGAGATGGTCGACGTGCTGATCCCGGGCTGCCGCCGGGTGGCCAGCCGCGACTTCGTCCGGGTGCACCGCAGCCCCGGGATGCCGGCCGGCTTCCAGCGCGACGACGGGCTGTGGAGCGTCGAGGTGGGGCGCGCGCTGGCCGACCTGGCACCGGTGCTGACCGGCGACCGGCGGTTCCGCGCGCTCTGCGCCGAGGCGGTGCAGGGGCGGCACTGCGAGCGCGCCGAACTGCTCGGCAAACTGCTCGGCGGCTCGCCCGCGACGGCCTCGTTGCCACACGTCCGGCAGGTAGCGGACGAGCTGACCGCCGGGGTGTACTCGATCGCCGAGGCCGAGGCGCGCGAGGTGTTGCGAGCCGGCGGGCTGCCGGAGCCGCTGTGGAGCCCGGTGTTGCTGCTGGACGGTCAGTTCCTCGCGGTGCCGGACGCGTTCTGGCCGGACGCCTGCGTGGCGCTGGAGGTCGACTCCCGCGCCTGGCACCTGCGGCCCGCGGACCACGAGTGGACGCTCACCCGGGGCAACCGGCTGCAGGTGGCCCGGCTGCCGGTGGTCCGGGCCACCCCGGCACAGCTGCGCCGGGACCCGGCTCCGGTGCTGCACGAGCTGCGGACGCTGCTGGCCTCCGGCCCGCACGGCCCCTACCACCGGGTCAGCTGGCAGCGGGCCCGCTGACCCGGCCGGATCAGGCCGGCGGGTCACGGCCACCGCTCCCGGGGTCCGGTCCACCGGCCGCCGCGACGGTCAGGCCTGCCGGGCGGCCGGCCCCGTGGAGGACACGGGCTCGCGCGGCTCAGCAGTGGTCGTCGATCTCCTGGAAGGTGCCGTAGTGGTCCGCGGTCCAGTACTCCTCGCCCGCGCCGCCGGTGACCACCCGCCGGGTCCCCCGGTCGGCCGAGCCCGGGGTCGGCACCGTGTACTCGTGGTAGTAGCCGCTGCGCTGCCGGGGCAGCCGGCCCTCGCGGTTCTCGAAGACCACGCCGTCCGACCGGTAGGGGTACGGGCCATCGCGGGCGATCAACACCAGGGTGTCGCGAGCCTGACTGGGCAGCTTGCTGCGGCAGACGTCGGCGCGGGCCGGGCTGCCGGATGCCCGGGAAGCCACCGGTCGCGCGCTGGTCACCGGGGAGCCGGCCGTCGGTGTCGGATGCTGCCCGTCGGTCAACGCGTAGCGGGCGGCCGCGGCGACGGCGCAGGCGAGCAGGACGGCGACGACGATCAGACGGGCGCGACTGGTCATGAGGCCAGCTTGCCGGGTGCCCCCGGCCCGGCGTCGGCGAGCCGGCCGGGCCCACCCGGATGGCGCAGCACCCGCGGGCGCCCCGGGAAACGCCTCCGGGGCGGGAACGGACGCCATTGTCCGTTCCCGCCCCGGCTGCTGTACGTACGGCGGCCCTCCTGCGCCGAGCTCCGCCGTACGCCCCTCCCCGCTGGAGGGGGTCGCGGTCAGCGAGAGTCGCTGCCCGCAGTCTCGAGGGCGGCCCGGCCGGCCTCCAGCCGCGCCACCGGGATCCGGAAGGGCGAGCAGGACACGTAGTCCAGCCCCGCCTCGTGGAAGAAGTGCACCGAGTCAGGGTCGCCGCCGTGCTCGCCGCAGACCCCGAGCTTGAGGTCGGGGCGGGTCGCCCGGCCGGCCTCCACCGCGTGCTTGACCAGCGAGCCGACGCCGTCGCGGTCGATGGTCTCGAACGGGGACACCCCGAAGATGCCCTTCTCCAGGTAGGCGGTGAAGAAGCTGGCCTCCACGTCGTCGCGGGAGAAGCCCCAGACCGTCTGGGTGAGGTCGTTCGTCCCGAAGGAGAAGAACTCCGCGGCCTCGGCGATCTGACCGGCCGTCACGGCGGCGCGCGGCAGTTCGATCATCGTACCGAGCTTGATGTCCAGCGTGACGCCGGTGGACTTGGCCACCTCGGCCAGCACCCGCTCGCACTCGTCGCGGACGATCTCCAGCTCCTGCACGGTGCCGACCAGCGGGATCATCACCTCGGGCCGCGGGTCACCGCCGGCCAGCTTGCGCTCGGCGGCGGCCTCCGCGATCGCCCGGACCTGCATGCCGAACAGGCCGGGGATCACCAGGCCGAGCCGGACGCCGCGCAGACCCAGCATCGGGTTCTGCTCGTGCAGCTTGTGGACGGCCTGGAGCAGCCGCAGGTCGTTCTCGTTCGGGTCCTTGCGGGCCTCGGCGAGGGCGACCCGGACCGACAGCTCGGTGATGTCGGGCAGGAACTCGTGCAGTGGCGGGTCGAGCAGGCGCACCGTCACCGGCAGCCCGTCCATCGACTGGAAGAGCTCGACGAAGTCGCCCTTCTGCAGCGGGAGGAGGGTGGAGAGGGCCTGCTCGCGGTCCTTGTCGTTGTCCGCCAGGATCAGGTGCTCGACCTCCTTGCGGCGCTCCTCGCCGAGGAACATGTGCTCGGTGCGGCACAGGCCGATGCCCTGGGCGCCGTAGCGGCGGGCGCGGTTGGCGTCCTCGGCGTTGTCGGCGTTGGCCCGCACGGCGAGCCGGCGGCGCACGTCGGCGTGCGACATCAGCCGGTGCACCGCCTGCACCAGACCGCCCTGGACGTCCGCGCCGGCGTGCAGGGTTCCCTCGAAGTACTCCACCACCGGGGAGGGCAGCACCGGGACCTCGCCCAGGTAGACCTTGCCGGTCGCGCCGTCGATCGAGACGACGTCGCCCTCCTCGATCACCTGCCCGTCGGCGGTGGTCATCCGGCGGCGCTTGGTGTCGACCTCCAGCTCCTCGGCGCCGCAGACACAGGTCTTGCCCATACCACGGGCGACCACGGCGGCGTGCGAGGTCTTGCCGCCGCGCGAGGTCAGGATGCCCTCGGCGGCGATCATGCCGTCCAGGTCGTCCGGGTTGGTCTCGCGGCGCACCAGGATGACCTTCTCGCCGGAGCGGGACCACTTGACGGCGGTGTAGGAGTCGAAGACCACCTTGCCGATCGCGGCGCCGGGCGAGGCGGCGAGGCCCCAGGCGATCTGCTTGGAGCTGGTGTCGGGGGCGAACCGCGGGAACATCAGTTGGGAGAGCTGACCGCCGGTCACCCGGTGCAGCGCCTCGTCCAGGTCGATCAGACCCTGGTCGACCAGCTGGACGGCGATCCGGAAGGCGGCCGCGGCGGTGCGCTTGCCGATCCGGGTCTGCAGCATCCAGAGCTTGCCGCGCTCGATGGTGAACTCGATGTCGCACAGGTCGCGGTAGTGCAGTTCGAGCTTGTGCATGATCGCCATCAGCTCGTCGTACGACTTCTTGTCCAGCTGCTCCAGGTCGGCCAACGGGAGGGTGTTGCGGATGCCGGCGACGACGTCCTCGCCTTGGGCGTTGGAGAGGTAGTCGCCGTAGACGCCGACCGCGCCGGTGGAGGGGTCGCGGGTGAAGGCGACGCCGGTGCCGGAGTCCTCGCCGAGGTTGCCGAAGACCATGCTGCAGATGTTGACCGCGGTACCCAGGTCGTTGGGGATGCGCTCCTGGCGACGGTAGAGGCGGGCCCGGTCGCCGTTCCAGGAGTGGAAGACGGCGTGGATCGCCAGGTCCATCTGCTCGCGCGGGTCCTGCGGGAACTCCCGGCCGGTCTCGCGCAGCACGATGGCCTTGAAGGTCTCGACCAGTGCGCGCAGGTCGGCGGCGTCCAGGTCGAGGTCGTTGGCGCTGCCCTTGGCGCGCTTGGCCTCGTCGAGGGCCTCCTCGAACAGCTCGCCCTCGACGCCCAGCACGGTCTTGCCGAACATCTGGACCAGGCGGCGGTAGGAGTCCCAGGCGAACCGCTCGTTGCCGGACTGCGCGGCGAGCCCGGCCACCGAGGCATCGGACAGACCGATGTTGAGGACGGTGTCCATCATGCCGGGCATCGAGAACTTGGCACCGGAGCGGACCGAGACGAGCAGCGGGTTGTCCGGCTGGCCCAGCCGCTTGCCCATCTGCTGCTCCAGGGCGGCCAGGTGCTCGCTGACCTCGTTGTGCAGCGAGGCCGGCTCGGCGCCGGTCTCCAGGAAGACCTTGCAGGCTTCGGTGGTGAGGGTGAACCCCGGAGGGACCGGGAGCCCGAGGTTGGTCATCTCGGCGAGGTTGGCACCTTTGCCGCCGAGCAGGTCCTTGAGGTCCTTGTTTCCTTCGGTGAAGGAGTAAACAAACTTCTGCGTCGCCGCCACGGGTCGGTCTCCTCGCACGGGGGTTGCCCTGACGCCGGAGAACATACCCATTTCGAAGGCACTTTCGCGCTGTCGATAGGCCGTCCGAGGCCGATTGCCAGCAGTGACCCACGAGATCAAATGCCCGTGAAGGCGTTCACCTCTGTTGATGAAATCGTCCGGCTGACGCTAGCGAGCGTTCAAGTCTTGAAAACAATGGCCCACGAAGATCAACCGGAGCCGACAGAGGGTAGTGGCTCGCACGGCAGGCCGTTGCCTCGGCTTGATTTCCTGCAGCCAAGAGGTCCGATCCGCTCCGACACCCGTTCGGGAAGCGATTTGGACACCACGGCCTCTTTCGTGCTCCCGACACCCCTTCCGGGGTGGCCCGATGTGGCGAGGGTCACGGCCACGGCCTGCCCATGGTACGTACTGGAACTCATCGATCCGTCGCGGAACGCGCCGGATCCCCTACGCTCCGTGGTGGATATTCACCAAAAGGGAGCCCTCTTGGCCAGTATGGCCAAGAGGGCTGGGCCGGGACGTCCGGACCGGGCGCGCGGCTAATTTTGCCTCTACGTCAGGGGTCAGCCGCCCGAGGTGTCCAGTTCGGCGTCAACACTCGGCAGGGCGCAGTCGTACGGATCGTCCAACCAGCCTTCGGGCAGGACCACCCGGCCGTTGCCACTGGTCCGGCCGCGCGGACCGTCCGCGCCGGCCGGCCAGCCCTGCTCCTGGCCCACCTGGCCGAGCAGCTCGGCCAACTCGGCCAACGAACCGGCCATCGCCAGCTTGACCCGCAGTTCCGAGCCGACCGAGAAGCCCTTGGTGTACCAGGCGACGTGCTTGCGGAAGTCCACGACGCCGCGGCTCTCGTCGCCCATCCACTGCCCGAGCAGCTCGGCGTGGCGCAGCATGGTGCGGGCGACGTCGGCGAAGGCGGGACGGACGTAGTCGGTGTCGCCCTCGAAGATGGCGACCAGGTCCTTGAAGAGCCACGGGCGGCCCAGGCAGCCGCGACCGACCACCACGCCGTCGCAGCCGGTCTCGCGCATCATCCGCAGGGCGTCGTCGGCCGACCAGATGTCGCCGTTGCCCAGTACCGGGACCTCGGCCGGGACGGCCTCGCGCAACCGGGCGATGGCGGACCAGTCGGCGGTGCCCCCGTAGTGCTGGGCGGCGGTGCGGCCGTGCAGGGCGATGGCGGACACCCCCTCCTCGGCGCCGATCCGGCCGGCGTCCAGGTAGGTGAGGTGGTCGTCGTCGATGCCCTTGCGCATCTTCATGGTGACCGGGAGGCTCCCGGCGTTGCCCACCGCCTCGCGCAGGATGTCCCGCAGCAGGTTGCGCTTGTAGGGGAGCGCGGAGCCACCACCCTTGCGGGTCACCTTGGGGACGGGGCAGCCGAAGTTCAGGTCGATGTGGTCGGCGAGGTTCTCGTCCGCGATCATGCGGGCGGCCTTGCCGACGGTGGCCGGGTCGACGCCGTAGAGCTGGATCGACCGGGGCTTCTCGCTCGGGTCGAAGCGAATCAGCTGCATGGTCTTGGCGTTCCGCTCGACCAGCGCCCGGGTGGTGATCATCTCGCTGACGTACAGCCCCTTGCCGCCGCTCTGCTCCCGGCAGAGGGTGCGGAAGGGGGCGTTGGTGATCCCCGCCATCGGCGCCAGCACCACCGGGGGCCAGACCTCCAGCGGGCCGATGGCGAGCGGCGCGAACTCGCCGGGCGCGGGGGTGGCCGGCGTGGGGATGTCCGCCGCCACGGCCGGGGGGACGCTCGCCGCAGGGGCGGTCGGGGCTCTGTCAGGCGTGGTGGTCATGCGCGGCGGATCCTCAGCAGGTGCACGGTGGGCGGACGGGACTCTCCATTGTCCCCCACCGCCCACCGACCCCCGCTGGCGCTGCCATCGGGTCCGATCCATCGGGACCGATCCGCAGGGGCCCGTCAGCCGGTCGACGAGTACGCCAGGCTCGCGTGCCCGGAGATGGTGGACACCGTGATACTCCTGCTGGACTGCGGATCGTCCAGTCCCGGATCCCGATCGACCCCGCCCCCCGACGCGGTGTGCGTGGTGACCCGGTAGGTGCTCCCGGGGGGCACGGTCAGGTCGGCCTCGCCCGAGGTGGCGCTGACGGCGACCCGGGCCGGTGGTGCGGTGAACCCGAGGCTGAGCTGCCCGGAGGTCAGTGTGGCCTGCACGTCCTGGGAGGTCAGCCCCTGTCCCCGGATCTGCCCGCTGGTGCTGTGGGCGGAGATCCGGCCGGAGTCCCCGTCCAGCTCGATGCTGCCGGAGGAACTGCGCAGGCTGAGCTCGCCGCTCAACCCGCTGACCTTGGCCGAGCCCGAGCTCAGCCGGACCGTCACCGCCGTCGCGCGCGGGACGTTGATGCTCAGCGCCACCGAGCACGTGGGTTCACCGACTCCGAGGATGCTCGGGCAGCGGACCTTGATCCGGAGCAGCCGGCCGATCAGCGTCTGCTCGACAACCGGTCGGCGGAAGGTCCAGTCCAGGTTCTGCTGTATCCCGACCTGACTCTCCGCCCCGGGGCTGATCTGGGCCGAGGCGTCGTCCAGGTCGAGGTCAAGGGCGCTGATCGGACCAAGGACCTGGGTGGGCTCGCTCTCGGTCTGCTCGGTGAGCGCGCCCCATGCCTGGCCCGCGCCGATCAGGATCACCAGTACGGCGAGCACCAGGCCGGCCGGCCGCCAGACTCGCTGCTCCAACTGCGGTGACAGCATGGCGCGCTACCCCTCGCCCAGGAACCGGAGCACCGCCAGCACCCGCCGGTGGGTGGCGTCCGCCGCAGGCAGCTCAAGCTTGGTGAAGATGCTGTTGATGTGCTTCGCCACCGCGCTGTCGCTCACCACCAGGTGTTCCGCGATGGCCGCGTTGGAGTGGCCCTGCGCCATCAGGCCCAGTACGTCCCGCTCGCGCGGGGTCAGCCGCTCCAGCGGATCGCGACGGCCACGGACCAGCAACTGCGCCACGACCTCCGGGTCCAGGGCCGTGCCGCCGGCCGCCACTCGCTGCAGCGCCTCCACGAAGTCGTCGACATTGGCTACCCGCTCCTTGAGCAGGTAGCCCACCCCGCTGGTGTTGGAGGCGAGCAGATCGGCCGCGTAGCGCTCCTCCACGTACTGGGAGAGCAGCAGGACGGCAACCTCGGGCCACTCGCGGCGGATCACCAGTGCGGCGCGGACCCCCTCGTCGGTGAAGCCCGGGGGCATCCGGACGTCCACCACGACCACCTGCGGCCGGTGCTCCTCGACCGCGGTGAGCAGTGCCTCGGCGTCACCCACCGCCGCCGCCACCTCGTAGCCGACCGCCTCCAGGACCTTGACCAGGCCGACCCTGAGCAGGACCGAGTCCTCAGCGATCACAGCACGCACGGCAACTCCACAGTGATGGTGGTCGGGCCCCCGAGGGGGCTGATTATGGCAAGGGTCCCGTCGACCGAGGCCGCGCGTTTTCGCAACCCGACGAGTCCGGTTCCCTTGGCGGGATCCGCGCCGCCCACGCCGTCGTCGGTGATGGATATCCGCAGCCGCGGCCCTTGGAGGCGAACCGAGACATCCGCCTTGGCGGCCCGGGCGTGCTTGGCCACGTTGGCCAGCGCCTCCGAGACCACGAAGTAGGCGACCGCCTCGACCGTCGGCTCCACGCGGCGTGGCAGATCGACGTCCAGCCGGACGGGCAGCGGGGCTCGGGCCGCGATCCCGGAGAGCGCTGCGTCCAGCCCCCGGTCCTCCAGCACCACCGGATGCAGGCCGCGGACCAGGTCACGCAGCTCCACGATGGCGGCCTGCGCCTCCTCGTGCGCCTCGATGATGACCTGCATCGCGTCGGGTGGGACGTCCTTCAGGGTCTTCCGGGCCAGCCCGAGGTTCATCGCCAGCGAGACCAACCGCTGCTGGGCACCATCGTGCAGATCACGCTCGATCCGGCGGCGCTCGGCGTCGGCGGCGTCCACCACGCCGGCCCGGCTCTCGGCGAGGTCCTCGACCCGGCGCTCCAGCTCCCGCGCCCGATTCGGGCCGAGCAGCGCGGCGGCGGCCCGCCGGTCGCCGCGGGCGATCCGGCTGATCGCCCAGGGGGCGATGACCAGCAGCAGCAGGCCGAGCGCGGTGACCCAGGTGTCCAGCGTCGTCCAGCCGTCGCCACGGACCGGACTGCCGTGCGGCATCAACCAGGCCCAGCCGAAGACGGTGGCCAGCACCACCCCGGCGCCCCAGCCGAACAGGGTGAGCACCCCGGCGGTCGCCAGCAGCGGTCCGACCACCCAGTGATAGGCGAACTGACGCCAGGTCGCCTCGGCGCGCAGCCAGGCGAGCGGGGTCCACCTCGTCCCCGGCGGGAGGACCGGCCGGCGGGGGATGTCCAGCCCACCGAGCACCCGGAACCGGCTGCGCTGGCCGACCGTCAGCACGGCCGGCAGGAGCGCGAGGAGCGTGAACATCGGCCCGATCGCGCTGGCCTGGGTCAGCATCAGCACCACCGGCACCGCGAACGGCGCCCCGGCGGCGACCAGCACGGCGTCCCGCCAGGCCGCGGCGGCCCAGGCCAGCGGATCGGCATGGCCGGGAGCCGCGGCGGCCACGCCGCCCGACGCGCTGCCGCCGCCACTGTCGCGCCCTCGGCGCAGCCCGCTGATGCTGATCATGCCGCTCAGCTTAGGACTCGCTCCCGGGCCCTGACATTGCACCTGGGTGCCCGCTTGGGGTGTACCTAGGTACACCCCAAAGACGGAAGTGAGCGACAAGGACTTCCGGTCCCGGGGCCGCGATTCTTGATTCCGTCAGCGGGAGAACCGGGGAACGGGGGATCCGGCCAGTGAACGAGACGGACGGGGTGGTCGAGGTGGCCGAGGCGCAGCAGCCTGGCGGCGAGCAGGGGGAGGGCGGGCTGGTGCGCTCCGGCAACGCGATCCGGGAGCCAGCCGACGAGCCCGGCGGGATCGACACGCTGGCATGGCCGGCCAAGGGTCCGTGGTCGGTGCGGACGACACCGCGGCGCAACGGCCGGTCGGCGCTGGAGATATACGAGCACGACCAGTTGCTCGACGTTCTGGTCGGCTCCTCGCTCACCGGCGAGCTGCTGCGCGGGGCTCGGCAGTCCCTCGGTGAGGGCGGCGGCAGCGGGTTCGCCTGGGGCCGCCTGAGGGCGGACGGTTCGGCACCCCAGGTGCTGTTCGCCATCGCGAAACTACGCGAGGTCCAGCCACCGGCCGATGTCGTCACGGTCGCCGGGGAGTTCTGGCTCGCCTGGGTACCGGGCCGGGTGGCCGGGGTCCTGGTCCGGCACCCCGAAGGGACGACCGAGCGGCTGCGCCCAGCCCGGGTGGGCTGAGAAGCAGCGCGGCGCCACACCGGGCTCGGCGGGTCCCGGGGAGCGGTGATCGGGGCCGGCGATCGAGAGCGGGCGATCAGGGCTCGGTGATCGAGGCCGGGGGGCGGCAGTGGGCGAGGGGAGGGTGACGGTGATCGTGTCGAGTGGGGCGAAGGAGGTGCAGACGATGTCGGGGCTCTGGGCGGTGCAGACCAGACGGGCAGTGGCAGGGGTGGCAAGGAGCATGAGCGGGATGGGGCGGCTGCGGGTGGCAGCCACCCTGCGCAGTACCGGGGTTCGGATACCCTCCCTGCTCCTCGGAGGGGCCGGCATCGTCCTGATTCCGTGGATCGCCGTGCTGGCCATCGTGGTTCGGCACTCGACGGGTTGGGTGGTACTGGACGTTCTGGAGGCGGTCTGCCTGCTCACCACGGCCGTCCTGCTACGCCGGGGCGGCGAGCAGCACCGGCCCGCCGCCCTGGCGGCGGCCCTGCTGCTGAGCGGCGACGCCTGGTTCGACGTGCGGACGGCCGCACCTGGCAGCGCCCTGGCGATAGCCGTGGCCATGGCGGTGCTCGCTGAGCTCCCGCTGGCAGCGCTCTGCCTGGCCATGGCCAAGCGCCCCCGCAGGGCCACCGCGGGCGCGGCACCGCACAGCAGCACGTCGCCGGCACTGCGGAAGATCAGAACGATGGCGTGGAACGTGGGAGTGGCGATACGCGAGGTGCCGGCGGTACTGCGGACCGTGGGCACCGTGATACGGGATGCGGGAACGCGGGCCCGGGCGTTGGGAGCAGCGGTGCTGCACCTGGCAACAGTGCTGCGGGCGCTGGGGGTTGCGGCAGAGGAAGCGGTGACGATGGTGCGGGTAGTGGGTGCGGCGGTACCAGAAGTGCGGGCAGCGGGAACGGCAGTGCGGGCAGCGGGAGTAGCCGTGGCACGGGTTGTGGAGATGTTGACAGGAGAGAGCACGGCCCAGGGAGCCAGTGGTCAGTACCCCTGGACCCAGCTGTGGCAGCCTCAACGCCTCAGCATGCAGCACTCGTAGCGGTACCCGGTCGGGAAGCCCGGGTTGGGAGAACCAGGTTAGAAGGCCCTGGCTGGGAAGCCCGGATCAAGAAGCGCGGTCGGCGGCGGCCAGACGCTCCAGTCGCTCCCGGGTCTCGTCGTCCATCGGGGTGTAAGCCACCAGCCGGCGGCCAGGCTGCGGGGAGAGCCAAAAGTTGGTGAAGTCCAGCCGCAGCAGACCGACTTCCGGATGCAAGAAGCCCTTGCTCCCGTTGTCGCGCGCGGCGACCTCGTGCCGCTGCCAGGCCGCCTCGAAGTCCGGCGAGGCCTGCCGCAGTCGGGCGAGCAGCGCCTTCCAGGCGGGATCGTCGACGTAGTCGGCCATCGCCGCGCGGAGTCGGGCGACCGAGACGGTCCGGGCGGACTCCAGGTCCACCCAACGCGACTGGTACCGCTGGTTGGTGAAGATCAACCAGATCAGGTTCCGGTCCTCGTAAGGCAGTTCGGAGAGACCGAGGACCCGGTCGTAGGCCCGGTTGTACGCGAGCACGTCGAACCGGCTGTTGAGCACGCAGGCCGGGTACGGCTCCAGCTGGTCGAGTACCAGCTTGATCGCCGGGGTGACCACCGGGCACTCCTCAGTCGGCGCCGGGTCGCCTGCCCCGGCTAGGGTGAACAGGTGCTTCCGCTCGTTCGGGTCGAGCATCAGCGCCCGGGCGACCGAGTCGAGCACCTGGACCGATACCTGGATATCCCGCCCCTGCTCCAGCCACGTGTACCAGGTCACTCCGACCGCGGCGAGCTGGGCGACCTCCTCGCGCCGCAGCCCCGGGGTGCGGCGGCGGCCGGTCTTCGGCAGGCCGACCTGCTCCGGGGAGATCCGCTCCCGCCGGCTGCGCAGAAAGGCGGACAGCTCCTGCCGCCGGACGTCCGCGGTATGCGGCACGGCGGGGGCCGCGGGTGTGGCCGCAGTGGCGGAGGAGGCCGTAGCGGCGGTGGTGGCGGGAGAGATCAAGCTACTCATACTCCTAGGATGCGCCTGCGGCGATCCGGGTTCCAGGTACTCCTGATAACAGGATAAACAGACTCTGGTACCAGGTTCCCGGTCATCGGATCGTAGTACCCGTGACACAGCAACTGGATCGCCTACCGGCTCACCTCCTGCCAAACACCGCGCCCACCACCCCGACCGTCCCCCACCGCACCCTCACGGTCGCCGGACTGGTCACCGTCCTGCTCGGCGCCTTCCTGCCGATGCTGGACTTCTTCATCGTCAACGTCGCCCTGCCCACCATCGACCACGACCTGACGGCCGGGCCAGCCGTGCTGGAGCTGATCGCCGCCGGATACGGCATCGCCTTCGCCGTCCTGCTGGTGCTGGGCGGCCGGCTCGGTGACAGTGTGGGCCGGCGCCGGCTCTTCATCATCGGCGCCGCCGCCTTCGCACTGACCTCGCTGGCCTGCGGCCTCGCGCCCACCGCCTGGACGCTGGTCGCCGCCCGGGTCGCCCAGGGTGCCTCGGCTGCGCTGCTGATCCCCCAGGTGCTCGCCACCATCACCGCCGCCACCGACGGCCCGCAGCGCGCCCGCGCCCTGAGCATCTACGGCGCGGTGGGCGGCATCGCGGTGGTGATCGGCCAGGTGCTCGGCGGCATGCTGGTCTCCGCCGACCTGTTTGGCACCAGCTGGCGCGCGGTCTTCCTGCTGAACGTCCCGTTCGCCCTGGCCGCCGCGGTCCTCGCGATCCGCTGGGTCCCGGAGAGCCGGTCGGCGGCGCCCAGCCGGATCGACCTGCCGGGCACGGCGCTGCTCACCGTTGCCCTGCTCGCCCTGTTCATCCCGCTGATGGAGGGCCGCGCGGTCGGCTGGCCGCTCTGGACCTGGCTGTCGATGGGTCTGTTCCCGTTCGCCGCGGCCGCGTTCATCGTCGTCGAACTGCGCGCCGAGCGGGCCGGGCGGCTCCCCTTGGTGCCGCCGTCCCTGCTGCGGATCCCCGAGATGCGCCGCGGGCTGGGCATCGCGCTCCCCTACTTCACCGGCTTCGGCGGCTTCATGTTCGTCCTGGCGATCACGCTCCAGCAGGGCCTGCGGCTCGACCCGGTGATGGCCGGCTGGGCGCTGGTCCCGCTGGCCGTGGGCTACTTCAGTTCCTCGCTGGCCGGTCCGCGGCTGATCGGCCGCTTCGGCAGCCGGGTGATCACCGCGGGCGCCGTGGTCCAGGCGGTCGGGACCGGCGCCATGATCGCCACCGTGCTGGCCGACTACCACGGCCTCTCCGGCCTCACCCTGCTGCCCGGGATGGCACTGACCGGCCTCGGCAACGGGCTGATCGGCACCCCGCTGTTCCGCGTGGTGCTCTCCAAGGTGCCGCTGGAACGCGCGGGCGTCGGCAGCGGCGTGCTGGCCACCGCCCAGCAGTCCAGTCTGGCCCTGGGCGTGGCCACCCTGGGCACCCTGTTCCTCGCCCTGGCCCCCTCGCTCGGCACCGGCCACGCGCTGTCGCTGGTGCTGGCGATCCAGCTGGCCGGCGCCCTGGTGATCTTCCTGCTCAGCGCCCGGCTGCCCCGCACCATGGGCTGACTCCAGGACGGCGGGAGAGGACGGCGGGAGAGGACGGCGGGCGGGAGCCCCGGTACCGCGGAAGAGGGCCCGAGCCGGGGCGCCTGACCCCTGCCGGGGAAAAATCCCCGACCGCCGTCAGTCCCTGCTGCGAGGATGATCGCCATGACGCACCAGACACCGCCGACCGCCGCCGACGCCCGTGACCGCAGCGAACTCACCGCGTTGGTGGCCGCCGGCGAGCGCCCCAAGTACCTGCTGTTCTGGGGGCACCGCCCGAGCCGGGACGGCGGCATCGGTCCGGGCGCGCTCAGCCAGTGGTGGCCGTCCGAGTTCACCGTCGACGGCGTCCGCTACCCGACGGCCGAGCACTGGATGATGGCCGGCAAGGCCCGGCTCTTCGGCGACGAGGAGGCCGTGCCGCGCATCCTGGCGGCGAAGACGCCCGCGGAGGCCAAGAAGCTCGGCCGGCTGGTCCGGGACTTCGACGAGCAGCGCTGGGTCGAGCAGCGGTTCGAGCTGGTGGTGGCCGGCAGCGTGGCCAAGTTCGGGCAGGACGACGCGCTGCGCGGCTACCTGCTCGGCACCGGCCGCCGGGTGCTGGTCGAGGCCAGCCCGCTGGACCGGGTCTGGGGCATCGGACTGGCGGCGGACCACGAGCACGCCACCGAGCCGGCACACTGGCGCGGCCTCAACCTGCTGGGCTTCGCCCTGATGGCGACCCGGGAGCGGCTCGCCGCCGAACCCACCGGCTGAGCGCGGCAGGGCCGGGGGGGGGGGGGGGGCCCCCCCCCCCCCCGGGCGGGGGGGGGGGGGCAACGGCGTTCAGCGGGCCGAATCAGCGGCCCCGGCCCAGCGGCCTCAGCAGCCGATCAGCCGCGCGCCGAGGTAGGCCTTCACCTGGTCCAGCGAGACCCGCTCCTGCGCCATCGTGTCGCGCTCGCGGATGGTCACCGCGTTGTCCTCCAGGGTGTCGAAGTCGACCGTCACGCAGAACGGCGTGCCGATCTCGTCCTGGCGGCGGTAGCGCTTGCCGATCGCGCCGGCGTCGTCGAACTCGACGTTCCACGCGGTGCGCAGGTCGGCGGCCAGACCGCGGGCCTTCGGCGAGAGGTCGGCGTTGCGCGACAGCGGCAGCACGGCCACCTTGACCGGCGCGAGCCGCGGGTCCAGCCGCATGCCGACCCGCTTCTCCATCTGGCCCTTGGCGTTCGGCGCCTCGTCCTCGAAGTAGGCATCGAGCAGGAAGGCCAGCATCGCGCGGTTGAGGCCCGCTGCCGGCTCGATGACGTACGGGAAGTACCGCTCACCGGACTCCTGGTCGAAGTACTTCAGGTCCTGGCCGGAGTGCTCGCTGTGCACCGACAGGTCGTAGTCGGTGCGGTTGGCGATGCCCTCCAGCTCGGAGAACTCGCTGCCGCCGAAGTTGAAGCGGTACTCGATGTCCACCGTGCGCTTGGCGTAGTGCGAGAGCTTCTCCTTCGGGTGCTCGAAGAAGCGCATGTTCTCGGTGCGCAGGCCCAGGTCGGTGTACCAGTTCCAGCGCTGCTCGAGCCAGTACTCGTGCCACTTCTCGTCGTCGCCCGGCTTGACGAAGAACTCCATCTCCATCTGCTCGAACTCACGGGTCCGGAAGATGAAGTTGCCCGGGGTGATCTCGTTGCGGAAGCTCTTGCCGACCTGCGCGATGCCGAACGGCGGCTTCTTGCGCGAGGTGGTCTGCACCGCCTTGAAGTTGGTGAAGATGCCCTGCGCCGTCTCCGGGCGCAGGTACGCCAGGCCGGACGCCTCCTCGGTGACGCCGAGGTGGGTCTTCAGCATGCCCGAGAACTCCTTGGGCTCGGTGAAGGCGCCCTTGGTGCCGCAGTGCGGGCAGTTGACGTCGGCCAGGCCGTTGGCGGGCACCCGGCCGTGCTTGGCCTCGTACGCCTCCTCCAGGTGGTCCGCGCGGAACCGCTTGTGGCAGGAGGTGCACTCGGTCAGCGGGTCGTTGAAGGTGGCGACGTGACCGGAGGCCTCCCAGACCTCACGGGCCAGGATCACCGACGAGTCGATCCCGACGACGTCCTCCCGCGCGGTGACCACCGCACGCCACCACTGGCGCTTGATGTTCTCCTTGAGCTCGACGCCCAGCGGTCCGTAGTCCCAAGCGGCCTTCGAACCGCCATAGATCTCGCTGCAGGGGTAGACGAAGCCACGGCGCTTGCTCAGGCTGACGATCGTGTCGATCTTGTCGGCGGCCACAGTGCTCTCTTCAGTACGACGACGCGGTCAAGGACCAGGGCGGGGCGCAGACGGGGCCCGCGCCGGGAGGGTGGGCGCCGCGGCCGGAACCGCGCGCCCGAATACCTCAGGTTACCGGCCCGGTGGGTGGGGGGTTCAAATCGATAAGCACATGTCCCACCCACTCCCCCACAGCTCGGCCATAGCGAGTTGACAATCATTTCCAATTAAGATGAGAATGATTGTCATGATGTTGCGCCGCCTCCCCACCTCGATAGCCCTGGCCGCCACCGCGCTGACCGGGACGCTGCTGCTCGCCGCCTGTGGCAACGGCTCCACGGCCACCAGCGGCGACGGCCGACTGAAGGTGGTGGCGTCGTTCTATCCGATGCAGTACCTGGCCGAGCAGATCGGCGGCGACCACCTCGAGGTGACCGGGCTCACGCCGGCCGGTGCCGAGCCGCACGATCTGGAGCTGACGGCCAAGCAGGTCGGCACCGTCCAACAGGCCGGTGTGGTCCTCTACCTCAAGGGCCTGCAGCCCACCGTGGACAAGGCCGTCGCCGAGTCGAACGCCAGCCAGGTGGTGGACGCCGCCGCCGCGTCCCCGCTGGTCGACCACCACCTCGACGAGGGCACCGAGGGCCACGACGGTCACCCGTCGTCCGAGGCGGCCGGCGATCCGCACATCTGGCTGGACCCCACCCGCTACGCGGCGGTCGCCAGGAACGTCGGCGACGGGCTGGCCAAGGCCGACCCCACCCACGCCGCCGACTACCAGCAGCGCACCGAGGCCGTGGTGCAGCGGCTCGACGGGCTGGACCAGCAGTACCGGGACGGGCTGCGGGGCTGCTCCGGCAAGGCCTTCGTGACCAGCCACGCCGCCTTCGGCTACCTCGCCGACCACTACGGCCTGCAGCAGATCGCCATCAACGGCGTCGACCCCGAATCCGAGCCGACCCCGGCCCGGCTCGCCCGGATCCAGCAGGCCGCCAAGGCCAACGGGGTCTCCACGATCTTCTTCGAGACGCTGGCCAGCCCCAAGCTGGCCGATTCGGTGGCCCAGGACCTCAAGCTGAAGACCGCGGTGCTGGACCCGATCGAGGGGGTCAAGGCCCCGACCCGGTCCGACTACTTCTCGGTCATGGGCCAGAACCTCGACAACCTGCGCACCGCCCTCGGCTGCGCCAGTGGGGGCTGACCCCGTGACCAACACCCCCGTCATCCGGCTGCGCGGCGCCGTCGCCGCCCTCGGCGGCCGCCCGGTGCTGCGCGGCGTGGACCTCACCGTCCGCCCGGGCGAGGTGGTCGCCCTGCTCGGCGCCAACGGCTCCGGCAAGTCCACCACGGTCAAGGCCGTGGTCGGCTCGGTCCCGCTTCAGGACGGCGAGCTGGCGCTCTTCGGCACCCCGCTCGCCGGGTTCCGCGCCTGGCACCGGATCGGCTACGTCCCGCAGCGCACCACCACGGCCGGCGGCGTCCCGGCGACCGTGCGCGAGGTGGTCGCCACCGGACGGCTGCCGCTGCACCGGCTGCTGCCGCTGCGCCGCCGGGACCGGGCCGCCGTGGACCGCGCGCTGGACGCGGTCGGCCTGCTCGACCGGGCCGGCGACGGCGTCGCCGACCTCTCCGGCGGCCAGCAGCAGCGGGTGCTGATCGCCCGCGCCCTGGTCGGCGCGCCGGACCTGCTGATCATGGACGAGCCGATGGCCGGGGTGGACCTGGCCAGCCAGCGGGTGCTCGCCGACGCCCTGCGCCAGGAGGTCGCCCGCGGCGCGGCCGTGCTGCTCGTGCTGCACGAACTCGGGCCGCTGGAGCCGCTGATCGACCGCGCGGTGCTGCTGCGCGACGGCCGGGTGGTCCAGGACGGACCGCCCGACGCACACCACCGCCTGTTCACCGCCCAGGGAGTGCCGGCATGACCGAGATGCTCTCCTTCGCCTTCATGCAGCGCGCGCTGCTGGCCGCCCTGCTGGTCGGCGTCACCGCGCCGAGCGTCGGCATCTACCTGGTGCAGCGCCGGCAGGCCCTGATGGGCGACGGCATCGGCCACGTCGCACTCACCGGCGTCGGCCTCGGCCTGGTCTTCCGGACCAGCCCGGTCTGGATGGCCGTGCTGGTCTGCGTGGCGGCCGCGGTGATCATGGAGCTGGTGCGCTCGCGCGGCAACCAGCGCGGCGACATCGCGCTGGCGATGCTCTTCTACGGCGGGATGGCCTGCGGCCGGCTGCTGATCAGCAAGGCCCCGACGGCCAGCGGCACCGGCGGCAGCCTGGACAGCTACCTCTGGGGCTCGATCCTCGCGGTGGACTCGTCCGATCTGCTGACCACCGCGGTGCTCGGCGCCGTGGTGATCGCGGTGACCCTGGGGCTGCGCCGGCAGCTCTTCGCGGTCTGCCAGGACGAGGAGTTCGCCAGGGTCACCGGGATCCCGGTGCGGCTGCTCAACCTGCTGCTCGCGGTGATGGCCGCGGTGACCGTGACGGTCGCCATGCGGGTGGTCGGCCTGCTGCTGGTCAGCGCGCTGATGGTGGTCCCGGTGGCGGCGGCGCAGCTGCTCACCCGTTCGTTCCTGGCCACCCAGGCACTGGCGATCGGGCTCGGCGTGCTGGTCTCGCTGGGCGGGGTGGGCCTCGCCTACCAGGCCGACGTGCCGCCCGGGTCGGCGATCGTGCTGCTGGCGATCGCCTGCTTCGCGCTCTTCAGCGCGCTGGCCGCGCCGCTGGCCCGCCGACGGCACCGGAGGGCGGCACCGGCCGCGCTGCCGGGCCAGCGTGCGGACGGCGACGACCTGCGGCCGGCGGCCGCCGAGGAGGACCCGGTCGGGAGTGCGAGGCTGGCACAATGAGGGGTGACCCGCCCCATCCACAGGAGGAGCACCGGTGACCACCGCAGGCCCGTCGCCACGAGCCCGATCCACCCGTCAGCGCGCCGCCGTCTCCGCCGCACTGGACGAGATCGAGGACTTCCGCAGCGCGCAGGAACTGCACGACATGCTCAAGCACCGGGGCGACTCGGTCGGCCTGACCACGGTCTACCGCACCCTCCAGTCGCTGGCCGACGCCGGTGAGGTGGACGTGCTGCGCACCGCGGACGGCGAGGCGGTCTACCGGCGCTGCAGCAGCGGGCACCACCACCACCTGGTCTGCCGGCACTGCGGCAGCACGGTCGAGGTGGAGGGCCCGGCGGTCGAGCGCTGGGCCAACACGGTGGCGGCGGAGCACGGGTTCACCGACATCGCGCACACCCTGGAGATCTTCGGCACCTGCGGCGACTGCGCGGCCAAGCAGCGCTGAACAACGTCCGTGGGGCCGTGTCCCGGTCGGGACGCGGCCCCACGGACGTCGGATCAGCGCTGCGCCGGCACCGGCTCGCCCGGGGCGACCTCGTTCGGCAGCGCCCCGCCGAACCGGCGGTCGCGCATCGCGAACTGCTCGCAGGCGCGCCACAGATCGCGCCGGTCGAAGTCCGGCCAGAGCACGTCCTGGAACACGAACTCCGCGTAAGCCGACTGCCAGAGCAGGAAGTTGGAGGTGCGCTGCTCGCCGCTGGGCCGCAGGAACAGGTCCACGTCCGGCATGTCCGGGTGGTAGAGGTACTTCGCGATGGTCTTCTCGTTGACCTTCTTCGGGTCCAGCTTCCCGGCCGCCACGTCGGCGGCGATCGCCGCGGTGGCGTCCGCGATCTCGGCCCGGCCACCGTAGTTGACGCACATGTAGAGGGTGACCTGGTCGTTGCCCCTGGTCTGCTGCTCGGCCACCTGGAGCTCCTGGACCACGCTCTTCCAGAGCTTGGGCATCCGGCCGGCCCAGCGGATCCGCACGCCCAGCGCGTCGAGCTCATCGCGGCGGCGGCGGATGACGTCCCGGTTGAAGTTCATCAGGAACTTGACCTCGTCCGGGGAACGCTTCCAGTTCTCGGTGGAGAAGGCGTAGAGCGAGACGTTCTTCACGCCCAGCTCGATCGCGCCGGCCAGCACGTCGAGCACCACGCTCTCGCCGACCTTGTGCCCCTCGGTGCGGGGCAGGCCGCGCTCCTTGGCCCAGCGGCCGTTGCCGTCCATCACGATGGCGACGTGGTTCGGGACCAGCTCACCGGGGATCTTCGGCGGCTGGGCGCCGCTGGGGTGCGGGGTCGGAGGAACGTACTCCTTCTGCTTGCTGCCACCGAAGAGCCGTCGCGCTGCCATGCTCACTTCTCCACGTATCTCATCGAGCGGATACCCCGCTCAAGGTGCCACTGCAGGTAGGCGGCGACCAGACCGCTGCCCTCCCGCCAGTACCTGGGTTCGCAGGTGTCGGCCGTCTGCCAGTCTCCGGACAGCAGCGCGCCGAGCAGGACCAGTGTCTCAGGGGAGGGTACGGCACATCCGGGCACTCGGCAGTCCGCGCAGAGCACGCCGCCCGCCTGGAGCGAGAAGAACCGGTTGGGCCCGTCCAGTCCGCACCTGGCGCAGTCGGTGAAACTGGCACCGTATCCGTTGACCGCGAGCGACCGCAGCAGGAAGGCGTCCAGCACCAGGTGCGACTCGTGCAGGCCGGCGGCGAGCGTGCGCAGGCCGCCGACCAGCAGCAGGTACTGCTGGACGGCCGGTTCGCCCTCGTTCTCGGCGAAACGTTCCGCCGTCTCCAGCATCGCGGTCCCGGCGGTGTAGCGGCCGTAGTCGGTGACGATGCCGCCGCCGTAGGGGGCGATGGTCTCCACCTGGGTGCAGAGCGGCAGCGAGCGCCCCACCAACTCGCTGCCACGGCTGAAGAACTGCACGTCCACGTGGGAGAACGGCTCCAGCCGGGCGCCGAACTTCGACTTGGTCTTGCGGACCCCGCGGGCCACTGCCCGGACCTTGCCGTGCTGGCGGGTCAGCAGGGTGATGATCCGGTCGGCCTCGCCGAGCTTCTGGGCCCGGAGCACCACGCCGTCGTCGCGGATCAGGCTCATCGCGCGGCCGTCCGGTGCTCGGAACGGGCTCGTTGGGGATGCCGGGCCGCACGGGGACGGCAGGACAGGATGGCCATCCACCCATTCTCCCGCACCCGCGGAGGCGGCCGGGCCATCGGCCCGGGCCCTGACAGCCGCGCGCCCGCACCGGGGGCTACGGGGGAGCCGGTGCGGGTCGCGGCGGGCCCGGAGGGGGGATCGGGCCCGGTTCGGGTGCCGTACAGCGGGGCCGGTGCGGGGCTAGTGCGGGGTACGGGTGGCGGCCTCCAGCAGCCGGCCGACGGCCTGCTCGCCCAGCCGCAGCCGACCGCCCACCGCGGTCAGCGTCGCACGCTCCTGCGGCAGGTACCGGCCGTCGGCCAGCGCGATCCAGGCGCCCTGCAGCAACAGCCGCTCCCGGCCCTGCTGGCTGAGGTGCGGGGCCAGCGGTTCGAGCGCGGCGTGCAGTTCGATCGCCAGCCCGCCGCCCACGCCGTGCACGTCGAACGGCTCGCCGTCGCCGCGACCGGAGAGCGCGGCCAGCGCGGCCAGCACCTGGGCCTCGCCGCAGTCCTCGAAGCCGGCCGCCCGGATCACCTCGCAGGCCTCGCCGCGGACCGCCGCCGAGCCCGTCCCGCCGGCCGCGAGCACGGCCAGCGCGATGGTGTACTGCGCGTCGCGCAGCATCCCGGTCAGCCGGACGCAGGTCGGGGCCTCCAGGCTCTCCACGCCGTACCGGCCGTGGCAGGAGGTGCACTGCACGCTGCCCAGCACCGGGCCGAGCGGCAGCAGTGGCGTGCCGAGCAGCCGCAGCCACCGCCGACCGTGCTGCCGGCGGTAGTTGCGGTCTCCGCCACAGCCGGGACAGAAGAAGTCGCCGAGAACATCCGTCCGCCACCTCGGGCGAACACCCCACAACCGTGTCACGGCGCCAACTCCCCAGACATGGCAGGCGGCCTGCACGTCGACCGGCAGGTCTCGCGACCGGAAGTGCGGGTGGTCCCACCGACCCCGTTTCCGGTGCGTCGATGTTGCCATGGTTGCCGGGATGTGTCAGTACCCCGAACGCCGGCAGGACGGAAAAAGTGTGTCCCAGGCCACACCTGCGACCGGAGTCCACTCCTGCGGGTCAGTGGGGCCGCGCGGTTGACGGCCGGGCACGCCCGAGGGCCGCCGCGGCGAGCGACGGCCCTCGGGATCGACGCGGGGATCGAGCGGGGTCAGCGGCGGCCGCTCCGGTTGACCGCGCTGATGATCGCCTTCAGCGAGGCGCGCACGGTGTTGCCGTCGATGCCGACGCCCCACAGCACCTGGCCGTCCACCGCGCACTCCACGTACGCGGCGGCCTGGGCGTCGCCGCCCTCGCTCAGCGCGTGCTCGGCGTAGTCCAGCACCCGGACGTCCACCCCGATCGTGGCCAGCGCGTCCGCGAAGGCGGAGACCGGGCCGTTGCCGCTGCCGCTCAGCGTGGTGGCGACGCCGTCCACCAGCGCGGCCACCGCCAGCGCGTCGCGTCCGTCCTCGGTGGTCAGGCTCTGCTGCTCGCGCAGGCTGATCCGGCCCCACGGGTTTCGCTCGGTGGGCAGGTACTCGTCCTGGAAGACCTCCCAGATCGCGGCCGGGGTGACCTCGCCGCCCTCGGCGTCGGTCTTGGCCTGGATGATCTTCGAGAACTCGATCTGCATCCGGCGGGGCAGGTCCAGCTTGTGGTCGTTCTTCAGGACGTACGCGATGCCGCCCTTGCCGGACTGGCTGTTGACCCGGATCACGGCCTCGTACGAGCGGCCGACGTCCTTGGGGTCGATCGGCAGGTACGGGACGCCCCAGGTGTACTCGCCGACCGGCACGCCGGCCGCCGCCGCGTCCGCCTCCAGGGCGTCGAAGCCCTTCTTGATGGCGTCCTGGTGCGAGCCGGAGAAGGACGTGTAGACCAGGTCGCCGGCGTACGGGTGGCGCTCCGGCACGTTCATCTGGTTGCAGTACTCGTAGGTGCGCCGGATCTCGTCGATGTCCGAGAAGTCGATCATCGGGTCGACGCCCTGGGAGAACAGGTTCATCCCGACGTTGACCAGGTCCAGGTTTCCGGTCCGCTCGCCCTGACCGAACAGGCAGCCCTCGACCCGGTCGGCACCGGCCATGACGGCCAGCTCGGCCGAGGCCACGCCGGTGCCGCGGTCGTTGTGCGGGTGGGTGGAGAGCGCGACGAACTCGCGGCGCGACAGGTTGCGCGACATCCACTCGATCTTGTCGGCGTAGACGTTCGGGGTGCAGCGCTCGACCGTGGTCGGCAGGTTCAGGATGATCTCGCGGCCCTCGCCGGGCTGCCAGACGTCCATCACGGACTCGCAGACCTCCAGCGCGAAGTCCAGCTCGGTGTCGATGAAGATCTCCGGCGAGTACTGGTAGCCGAAGACCGTCTCCTCGCCCAGCAGCTTCTCGGCGTACTCCATGACCAGCCGGGTACCGTCCACCGCGATCGCCCTGATGTCGGCCTTGCTGCCCCGGAAGACCACCCGCCGGAACAGCGGCGAGGTGGCGTTGTACAGGTGGACGGTGGCGCGCGGGGCGCCGACCAGCGACTCCACGGTCCGCTCGATCAGGTCCTCGCGGGCCTGGGTCAGCACCGAGATGGTGACGTCCTCGGGGATCGCGCCGTCGGTGATCAGCGAACGGACGAAGTCGAAGTCGGTGGCCCCGGAGGACGGGAAGCCGACCTCGATCTCCTTGTAGCCCATCCCCACCAGCAGGTCGAACATCTTGCGCTTGCGGGCCGGCGACATCGGGTCGATCAGCGCCTGGTTGCCGTCCCGCAGGTCCGTGGAGAGCCAGCGCGGCGCCCGGGTGATCACCTTGTTCGGCCAGGTGCGGTCCGGCAGCTCGACGGTGCCGAACGGCACGTAGCGGCCGAAGGGCATGCCGGACGGCTGCTGCCGGACGCTCGCCGCGGTGATCGGAGTGGGCCGGTCGATGAACGCGCGAGCGACGGAGGACTGCTCGGTCATAGTGAGACTCTCGGCTTCTGTTCGAATGCGGGCTGGTCGGGGTGGCACTCACCCGACGGGCCGACTCGTGCGGCGCAGCGCTTCACAGGGATGCGCACAGCACAGACCCCGCGGCGAGGGAGCCGGCCTGGATTCGGTTTACAGGCCCTCGCCGCGGCAGCTAAGAAGAAGCAGCCCGTAACGCATGATGCTGCCAGGGTAGCCCAGGGCTCCGACGAGCCGAAGCGAACCAGGACAACGTTCCACTCCGTGAGACGGCGGGCCGCTCCGCCGCCGCGCGACCGGCTGTGACCTGGCTCGCAGCGACGGAGTTGGCGGAACCCGGGCGAAGCCGAGCGCTGCGTAGCAGACTGACGACCATGCGTATCCAGGTGACCAGGACCGGCGGCCTCATGGGGCGCACCACCAGCGCCGAACTGGACACCGAGCGACGACCCGACGCGCCGCACGTGCACGCGCTCACCCGCGAGGCGGTGGCCGGGGCCTCCCGGCAGCCGGCCTACGGGGTACCGGACGGCTACCACTACACGATCATCGTGGACGGCCGGACGGTGCACTGCGCCGATCCACAACTGACAGACTCCCAGCGCGAGTTGGTGTCCCTTGTGCTGCACCAGGGGGTCGCCCGCTGACGGACGCGGTGAAGCGCAGCCCGGCCGGCACCGCCGCGTCGACGGCCCGGACGGCCGGCCCCGAGCCGGCGAAGAGGCCCGGCAGCACCGGGATGACGCAGCCGTCCCGCCCGTACACCACCCGACCCGGGCCGCGCACCTCGACGCCGACCACCGAGGAGTACGGCAGCTCGCACAGCTCGCCGCCCGGCGAGCGCAGGACCAGCCCCCGGTCGGTCACCCAGAGCGGGGCCTCCCGGGCGGCCCCGCTCAACAGCCCGGTCCCGGCGCCGCGGCCGGAGCTGTCGCCCGGCGCCCGGCGGGGTGCGGTGCGCGCCGCAGCGGTGGGCGGGCAGGCCGGCCGCCGCCAGCCCCGACCCGGCGCCGCGAGGCACCACCAGCAGCGCCCCACCCAGCGCGCCGGCGAACGCCTCGCGCACCTGGTCCACCGTCAACTCCTTGAGTGCGGCGAGCTCCTCCTCCGGCGAGCGGTGCTGCCAGCCGAGCAGCTCGGCGTGTGCCCGGGCGAACGGCTCGGCCGGGTCGAGCGGCTGGTCGGCGGCGCGGGCGAGCCGCTCGGCCAGCTCCGCCGCACTGGGCCCGTCCGCGGCCAGCCGCCGGGCCTCGGTCCAGAGCAGTTCGGCCAGGCCCGGGTCCGCGTCGGACACGTGGACGATCCGCTCGCCCCACCCGGGTCCGGTCAGCACGGACTCCTGCTCGACCCGGTCCTCCAGCGCCACCCGGAGCCGCCCGGCCAGCACCGTCATCGCCAACCGCACGGCCGCGTCGGCCAGCTCGACCCGGACCGCGAGGCCAGACCCGGACACCCCGGCGGCCCGCCAGGACGGCCCGGCGGGCAGCACCGGCTCGGCCGCCCCGAGGATCGGACGGCGCCCCGGCGGCAACGGCAGGCGCAGGCCCTCCGGGGGCGGGCCGGTCAGCAGCAGGACGGCGTTGCCGGCGTGGAAGTACCGCTGCGCCCGGTCGCGGACCGCCTCGGCCGGGATCCCGCCCCACTCCGGGTACGGCGCCAGGCCCGGCCCCTGGATCCCGTAGCGGTGGGCGAGCAGGGCGCCGACCGTCGGGCGGGGCAGCGCATCGCCCACGGGGCCGGCCCGCCCCGCCGACGGCTCGGCCAGCGCCCGGCAGACCCCTTCGAGGAAGCCGGCCACCTGCTCCGGACGGCCGGCGCAGCCGAACTCGGCGAGCTCCAGGGTGACCGTGGCGTGCTGCCGGCACCCGAGCCGCGGCAGCGCGCCGAGCGTCCGTCGGGCGACCAGGCGGGTGACGCCCCGGGTCCGGAAGGTCTCGTCGCGGACGCCGCAGCCGAACAGCAGGGCGGCCTCCAGCGGGCCGGGGCCGTCCTCCCCGCTGGGGGCCGGCTCCCAGAGCACCGGTACGCCGTCGATCAGATCACGCTGCACCAAATGATCATATGAAGCCAGTTTCCAACGTCAAGCAGGGTTCAAGAGAAAACCAAGGGAAGGCAAAGTCGCCCTTTCCGCTGATCCGGCCGATTCAGAAGCCCAGCTTGCGCAGCTGCTTGGGGTCGCGCTGCCAGTCCTTGGCCACCTTCACGTGCAGGTCCAGGTAGACCGGCGTGCCGAGCAGCGCCTCGATGTGCTTGCGGGCCGTGGTGCCCACGTGCTTCAGTCGCGCGCCCTTCGCACCGATCACGATCGCCTTCTGGCTCTGCCGCTCGATGTAGACGTTGGCGTGGATGTCGAGCAGCGGGCGGTCGGCCGGGCGCCCCTCGCGCGGGATCATCTCCTCGACCACCACGGCCAGCGAGTGCGGCAGCTCATCCCGCACCCCCTCCAGCGCGGCCTCGCGGATCAGCTCGGCGACCATCACCTGCTCGGGCTCGTCGGTCAGGTCGCCGTCCGGGTAGAGCGGCGGGCTGGTCGGCAGCAGCGGGGTGAGCAGGTCGGCCAGCAGGTCGACCTGCTTGTCGCCGACCGCGGAGACCGGGATGATCTCGGCCCACTCGATGCCCAGCTCCACCCCGAGCTGCTGGACCGCGATCAGCTGCTCGGCCAGCCGCTTGGAGTCCACCAGGTCGGTCTTGGTGACGATGGCCACCTTGGGGGTCTTCCGGATCTCGGCCAGCTCCTTGGCGATGAACTTGTCGCCGGGGCCGAGCTTCTGGTCCGCGGGCAGACAGAAGCCGATCACGTCGACCTCCGCCCAGGTGCTGCGGACCAGGTCGTTGAGCCGCTCGCCGAGCAGGGTGCGCGGCTTGTGCAGACCGGGCGTGTCCACCAGCACCAGCTGGGCGTCCGGGCGGTGCACGATGCCGCGCACGGTGTGCCGGGTGGTCTGCGGGCGGTCCGAGGTGATCGCGACCTTCGTCCCCACCAGGGCGTTGGTCAGGGTCGACTTGCCCGCGTTGGGACGGCCGACGAAGCACGCGAAGCCCGCGCGGTGGGGGGCTGCCGGGGAGGAGGGAGTGTCGCTCATGCGCACCATTCTCCCTGATCACCCCGGGCCCCCCGGACCGCCGGACCGGGCGCGGTGACCCGGCTCACTTCCGTCGCGAGGTCAGCGCACCGATCAGCGTCAACACCAGCAGCGCGATCGAACCCGCCAGCCAGTACGGCGAGTGCGTCTCGTGCCACCGCCCCATGCCCATCACCACCACGAGCAGCGCGGCGAAGAAACCCAGCGCCCCCATCGCTCACCCCCAGTCAGGGCGAGGTTATCGGTAATTCATTCGATCGGCGGTGGGCCTACCGGGGGTGACCGGACGTCGGATCAGGCCTCGGACCGACCGCGGAGCGCACCGTCCGGACCGGCCAGCAGCAGCGGGGTGCCGGCGCCGCCCAGGTCGCGGACCGCGGCCAGGTCCTCGGCCGCGGGCTCCGCCGCCGCGGTCACCACGGCCGCCGCCTCCAGCCCCTTGGCGCCGCTGGCCACCGCCATCGCCACCGCCGTCTGCACCGCGCTCAGTCGCAGCGAGGGCAGCGCGACCGTGCCGGCCACGTACGTCCGGCCGGTCTCGTCACGGACCGCCGCCCCCTCCGGCACGGCGTTGCGGGCCCGGGCCGAGCGGGCCAGCGTGATGATCTTCCGGTCTTCGGCGTCCGGGCCGTGATCAAGGTCAGTCATGCTGCCGAGCATAGGACGCCCGGCCCCCAACGGGCACGGGCGTCCACCGAGTGGTCCGCACCGTGGACGACCGGCGCTACTCGCCCTCGTCCGGGGCGCCGGCGGTCGCGTGCACCGGGGCCGTCACGATGGTGCCGATCCGGTTGCGGCGGCCGGCCGAGCTCTCGGCGGTCAGCCGGATGCCGGCCAGGCCGTCCGGGGTGTCCGGGGGGAGCGGGATCTCGCAGGCGGAGCCGGGGATCGGCACCCGTCCGAGGTGTTTGGCGAGCAGGCCACCGACCGTCTCGACGTCCTCGTCCGCCAGCCGGATGCCGAACAGCTCCCCGAGGTCCTCGACCAGCAGCCGGGCGGTGACCCGGTACGAGCCGTCGCCGAGGTCCTCGATCGGGGCGATCTCCCGGTCGTACTCGTCGGTGATCTCACCGACGATCTCCTCCAGGATGTCCTCGATGGTGACCAGGCCGGCCGTGCCGCCGTACTCGTCGATCACGATCGCCACGTGCGAGCGCATCTGCTGCATCTCGCGCAGCAGGTCACCGGCCGGCTTGCTGTCCGGGATGAAGACGGCCGGCCGCATCACCGCGTCCACCGGCTCCGATTCGGCGTCCCGGTTGACGTGGGTGCGCCGGACCAGGTCCTTGAGGTAGACGATGCCGACCACGTCGTCCTCGTTCTCGCCGACCACCGGGATCCGCGAGAAGCCGGAGCGCAGCGCCAGGGTGAGCGCCTGGCGGACGGTCTTGTTCCGCTCGATCATCACCAGGTCGGTGCGCGGCACCATGACCTCACGCACGATGGTGTCGCCCAGCTCGAAGACCGAGTGCACCATCCGGCGCTCCTCGTCCTCGATCAGGTCGTCCTTCTCCGCCAGGTCGACCAGCGCCCGCAGCTCCGCCTCGGAGGCGAACGGCCCCTCGCGATAGCCCTTGCCCGGGGTCAGCGCGTTGCCGAGCAGGATCAGCAGCCGCGGGATCGGGCCGAGTACCCCGGCCAGCGGCAGCAACACGAAGGAGGCCGCGGTCGCGGTGGTCAACGGGTGCTGGCGGCCGATGGTGCGCGGCGAGACGCCCACCGCCACGAACGAGACCAGCACCATCACGCCGAACGCCAGCAGCACCGCCTGCCAGGCCTGCTGGAGGTTGCGCACGCACACCACGGTCACCAGGACCGCCGCCGCCATCTCGCTGGCCACCCGGATCAGGGTCGCCAGGTTGAGGTAGCGGATCGGGTCGCTGGCCATCACCAGCAGCCGCTGCGCGCCCCGCCGGCCGCTGCGCAGGGCCTCCTCGGCGCGGAACCGGGAGACCCGCGAGATGCCCGCCTCGGCGCAGGCGGCCAGCCAGCCGAGTACCACCAGCAGGCAGGCCCCGATCAGGAAACTCGTACTGTCAGCGCTCATCGGATCAGTGGGTGGTGGGCGCCGGGGAGATCCCCGTCAGCCCGCGACCGGCCCGCCAGTCGTCCAGGATCCGCTTCTGGAGGGCGAACATGGTCTGCTCCTCCTCCGGCTCCTCGTGGTCGTAGCCGAGTACGTGCAGCACCCCGTGCACGGTGAGCAGCTGCAGCTCCTCGTCCATCGAGTGGTTGGACGGCGCCGCCGCGCCCTGCGCCTTGGCCACCTCCGGGCAGAGCACGATGTCGCCGAGCAGTCCCTGCGGCAGCTCCTCGCCCTCCTTGCCCGGGCGCAGCTCGTCCATCGGGAAGGACATCACGTCGGTCGGGCCCGGCAGGTCCATCCACTGGATGTGCAGCTGCTCCATCGCCTCGCTGTCAACGATGATCACGGACAGTTCGGACTGCGGGTGGATCCGCATCTTGTCGAGGGCGAAGCGGGCGACGTCGAGGATGGACTCCTCGTCGACGTCCCAGCCGGACTCGTTGGCGATGTCGATGGACATGGGGAGGTCTGTGCTCAGCTTTCGGTGCGGTGGGGCTGTCGGGGGGTACGGGTGCGCGGGCCGCGCGGGGCCGACTTGCGCGGCGCCGGGCCGGACTCGTCGCCGTTCTCGGCGTCCCAGCGTTCGTAGGCGTCCACGATCCGGCCGACCAGCTTGTGGCGCACCACGTCGGTGCTGGTCAGGATCGAGAAGTGGATGTCCGGGATGTCGGCCAGGATCTCCTGGACCACCTTCAGGCCGCTGCGGGTACCGCTCGGCAGGTCGATCTGGGTGGTGTCGCCGGTGACCACGACCTTGGAGTTGAAGCCGAGGCGGGTCAGGAACATCTTGATCTGCTCGGGCGAGGTGTTCTGCGCCTCGTCCAGGATGATGAAGGCGTCGTTCAGGGTCCGGCCGCGCATGTAGGCGAGCGGGGCGACCTCGATGGTCCCGGCGGCCATCAGCCGGGGGATCGAGTCCGGGTCCATCATGTCGTGCAGCGCGTCGTAGAGCGGGCGCAGGTACGGGTCGATCTTCTCGTAGAGGGTGCCGGGCAGGAACCCGAGCCGCTCGCCGGCCTCGACCGCCGGGCGGGTCAGGATGATCCGGTTGACCTCCTTGGCCTGCAGCGCCTGCACGGCCTTGGCCATCGCCAGGTAGGTCTTGCCGGTGCCGGCCGGGCCGATCCCGAAGGTGATGGTGTGCTTGTCGATCGCGTCGACGTAGCTCTTCTGGTTGAGCGTCTTGGGCCGGATCGTGCGGCCGCGGTTGGAGAGGATGCTCGCGGTGAAGACCGAGGACGGGCTCGTGCCGGCGCCGTCGGGGTTGCCCGCGTTGGCCTTCAACATCGCGATCGAGCGCTCGACGGCGTCCTCGGTCAGCGGCTGGCCGGTCCGCAGCACCAGCATCATCTCGCGGAACAGCTGCTCGACCAGGGCGATCTCGGCCCGGTCGCCGGTCGCGGTGACCTCGTTGCCCCGGACGTGGATGTCGGTCTCGGGGAAGGAGCGCTCGATCACTCGCAGGAGGGAGTCGGTGGCACCGAGCAGGGTGACCATCGGGTGCTTCTCGGGAATCACGATCCGGGCGCTGAACCCGTTGGTGCCCTGGGTGCGGGACTGTGCGGTGTCACTCATCGGTTCGCTCATGGGTCGGCGCTGAGGCCTGCCTCATCCCATCCGTGGTCTCGGGGTGGCCACTCGGTCGGTTTCCGAGGCCACCAGGGTACGCCGCGCAGGTGTTCGCCGGTGTCGCGCGGCCTGATCGATGGTGCGACAGCGGACCCGCCGGCGCCACCTTTTTTGCTGCCGCGTCCGGTCAGCGCCGGGGCGGCAGCGGGATCCGGGCCAGATCCTCGGCCAGCACCAGTTCACCGTCGAACTCCGCCCGAGCCTCGGCCAGGTGCCCGGCCAGGTCCGGATAGCGCTGCGAGAAGTGGGTGAGCACCAGGGTCCGCACCCCTGCCGCGGCGGCGGCGCGGGCGGCCTGGCCGGCCGTGAGGTGGCCGTGCTCCTCGGCCAGGTGGGCCTCGGCCGCCAGGAAGGTCGCCTCGACCACCAGCAGGTCGGCGCCCTCGGCCAGCGCCGCCACCCCGTCGCACAGCCGGGTGTCCATCACGAAGGCGAACCGCTGGCCGCGCCGGGGCTCGCTGACCTCGTCCAGGGTGACCGTCCGGCCGGCCAGCTCCAGCCGGCCCTCGCGCTGCAGCCGGCCGACCGCCGGGCCGCGCAGCCCGAGCACGGCCAGCCGCTCGGGCAGCAGCCGGCGGCCGTCGGGCTCGGTCAGCCGGTAGCCGAAGGACTCCACCGGGTGCGAGAGCCGCACCGCCTCCAGCGCGAACGGCGCGCCGGTGGCGTCCAGCGGGCCGGGCCCGGCGACCGGGTGCGGGCGCAGCTCGACCGTCTCGTGGAACGCGGTGGCCTGCCGCAGCCGGTCGAAGTAGGCCTGCCCGGAAGCCGGGTAGTAGGCGTGCACCGGGTGCGGCACCCGGTCCAGGTTGATCCGCTGGATCACGCCGGCCAGGCCCAGGCTGTGGTCGCCGTGGAAGTGCGTGACGCAGATCCGGGTCAGGTCGGTGGCCGAGACGCCCGCGTGCAGCATCTGCCGCTGGGTGCCCTCCCCCGGGTCGAAGAGCACCCCCTCGCCGTCCCAGCGCAGCAGGTAGCCGTTGTGGTTGCGGTGCCGGGTGGGCACCTGGCTGGCCGTACCGAGGACGACGAGTTCGCGCTGCGTCACCGGATCAGACCAGGCCCTCGTGGAAGGCCTGGCCGCCGAGCACGTGCACGTGCGCGTGGTAGACGGTCTGGCCGGCGGCCGCGCCGGTGTTGAAGATCAGCCGGTAACCCGACTCGGCGATCTTCTCCTCGGCCGCCACCTCGGCCGCCTCGGTCAGCACCGCGGCGGCCAGCTCCGGGTCGGCGGCGGCCAGGGTGGCGGCGTTCGGGTAGTGCGCCTTGGGGACCACCAGGACGTGCGTCGGGGCCTGCGGGTTGATGTCGCGGAAGGCCAGCGTGCGGTCGGTCTCGCGGACCACGGTCGCCGGGATGTCCCGCGTGACGATCTTGCAGAAGATGCAGTCGGGGTCGGGCAGGTCGGCCATCGGTCGGGCTCCAGGAGGGATGACGGACAAGGGGTGTGACGTGCCGCCAAACTACCGGACGGCGCCCGGCGGTCCGCTCGCGGGCGGACCGCCGGGCGCCGGCCGGCGGGCTCAGCGCCGCGGGCCCGGCGGCGGGAGCGGCGGTGCCGCCTTGGCCGGCCGCTCGGCCAGCGCGGCCAGCGCGATCCGGACCGCCTCGACCAGCTGCGGGTCCTCCCCGGCCGCCCAGTGGTGCGGCCCGATCGACACCTCGACGTCCGGGTCGACCCCGTGGTTCTCCACGCCCCAGCCGTAACCCTCGATCCAGGTCGCGTACTTGGGCTGGGTGACGCCGGTGCCGTCGACCAGGCTGTAGCGCGAGTCGATGCCGATCACGCCGCCCCAGGTCCGGGTGCCGACCACCGGGCCGATCCCGAGCGCCTGGATCGCGGCGTTGACGATGTCGCCGTCCGAGCCGGAGAACTCGTTGGCCAGCGCCACCACCGGGCCGCGCGGGGCGTCCGCCGGGTAGACCTCGGGGGTGGCCACGTCGCGGGCCAGGCCCCAGCCGACCACCCGGCGGGCCAGCTTCTCGACGATCAGCTGCGAGGTGTGGCCGCCGCGGTTCTCCCGCAGGTCGACCAGCACCCCCTCCTTGGCCATCTCCACCCGCAGGTCGCGGTGGAGCTGGGCCCAGCCGGCGCTCAGCATGTCCGGCACGTGCAGGTAGCCGAGCCGTCCGCCGGAGCGCTCGCGGACCTCGGCGCGCCGGCCGGCCACCCAGTCGTGGTAGCGCAGCGCCTCCTCGTCGGCCAGCGGGACCACCACCGCGTGGCGGACCGTGCCGTCCGCGCCGCGGACCGACAGCTCCACCGGCCGACCCGCGGTGCCGGCCAGCAGCGGAGCCGGTCCGCGGACCGGGTCGACCGGGCGGCCGTCGACCGCGAGCAGCGCGTCCCCGGCCCGGACCGCGACGCCCGGCGCGGACAGCGGCGAGCGGGCCCGCGGGTCGGAGGACTCACCGGGCAGCACCCGGGCGACCCGCCACTCCCCGCCGTCCCGGACCAGGTCCGCGCCGAGCAGCCCCTGCCGGCGGGCCGGCTCGGTGCCCCAGCCGGGTGGGGAGACGTAGGCGTGCGAGGTGCCCAGCTCGCCGACCACCTCCCAGAGCAGGTCCACCAGGTCGTGGTGCGAGCCGAGCCGGTCGACCAGCGGGCGGTAGCGGTCCAGGACGCCGGCCCAGTCGACCCCGTCCAGATCGGCCCGCCAGAAGTTGTCCCGCATCAGCCGGCCGTTCTCGTCGAACATCTGCCGCCACTCGGCCGCCGGATCGACGGTGACCCGCAACCGTTCCAGGTCGACCCGGGTCTCGTCGTCCTCGCCGGGCTTGCGGTCCGCGGGGACGATCCGGAGCTCGGCGCCGTCCAGCACGGCGAGCCGGCTGCCGTCGCCGCTGACCGCGAAGGTGTCGACGCTGTCGGTCAGCTGCTCCAGCCGCAGCTTGCGCAGGTCGAAGCGCTCCAGCACCGGGCCGGGCCGCTCGTCGTCCAGCGAGGCGGCCTCGTCGCCCAACTCGCCGAGGAGCGGCAGCCTGGTCCAGAGCACGCCGTCCCGGGCCGCGCGCAGGCTGCCGAACCGGCCGGCCTCGACCGGGAACGGAACGATCCGGTCCGCCAGGCCGGGCAGGTCGACGGTGGTGGTGACCACCGCCTCCTCGCCGTCGGCGGCCTTCTCCTCGCGGTCCTCGCCCTCGGCCGGCCGCCCGGCCCGCTGCGGCCCGAACGGCGACGGGGTGTCCGCCGCCAGGGTGACCAGGTACGGGCGGGCGCCGCCGGGGAAACCGAGGTCGAAGGTGTGCGCGTCGTAGACCGGGTCGAAGTTGCGCACCGACAGGAAGGCCAGGTGCCTGCCGTCGGCGGTGAAGACCGGCGAGGTGTCCACGAAGCGCTGGGGGGTCGCCTCGCTGACGGTGCCCCCGGTGAGGTCGGCGAGCATGATCTGCCGCAGCGACCAGGGGCTCAACGCCGGCTGCGACCAGGCCAGCCAGGCCGAGTCCGGTGCGAAGGCCAGCCCGCTGACCTCGCCGTCCGCGCTGCGGGCCAGCTCCCGCACGGCGCCGTCGGAGAGCGTGACCAGCAGCACCCGGCCGTCGTGCGCGGCCACCGCGGCCCGCTTGCCGTCCGGCGAGACGATCAGCCCGAGCACCCGGCCGAGCTGCCCGGCGGCCAGCCGGCGACGCTCGGGGCCCAGCGCGTCCGGGGCGTACTCCAGGGCGTCGTCGCCGGCTGCGTCGGTGACCCAGAGCGCGCCCTGTGCCGTGCCCTCGCCGGTCGGCGGCACCACCTGGGCCAGCCGGGACCGGGTGCCCGGGGTCTCGTCCAGCACCCGGGCCGGTCCCTCCCGGTGGGTCAGCCAGTGCGCGGTGCCGCGGACCACCACGGCGGCGGCCCGGCCGGTGCGGTCCGGGCTGACCGTCTCCAGCCGGCCGGCGGCGGCCACCGGGTACGGGCGGCGGCCGGTGCGCGGGCCGCCGAGCCGGACGTCCAGCCGGCGCGGGGTCGCGGCGTCGAGGTCGTCCAGGATCCACAGGTCGCCGGCGCTGTGCCAGACCACCCGGGTGCCGTCGGTGGCGGCGTTGCGGGCGTAGAAGCCGTCCGCCCGCGCATGGGCGCGCAGGTCGGAGCCGTCGGGGAGGCTGGAGTAGAGCCGGCCGGTGCCCTCGTGGTCGGAGAGGAAGGCGATCCTCGCTCCTCGGTGGGGCCCGTCGCCGAGCCAGAGCGGGGAGTCCAGGTTGCCGTCCAGCTCGGCGTGCAGGCGGACGAACCCTCCCCCACCCGGGCTGCCGATCCAGAGCTTCCCGGCGGTGCCACCGCGATAGCGCTTCCAGTGCGCGGGCTCCCGGCTGAAGGCGGAGAGCAGCAGCACGCGGTCGCCATCGGGCTCGAAGGCCAGCCCGCCGACCGGACCGTACGGCAGCCGGCGCGGCTCGCCGCCGTCCAGCGGGACGGCGTGGGCCCAGGTCCGGCGGGGGGTGGCCTGCCCGGCGGAGGTGATCGCCACCGGCTCGCCCTGCGGGGTCCAACCGCGCACCAGGCCCTGACCGGCGGAGCCCCAGTGGGTGAGCCGCTCGGCCGGGCCGCCGTCCACCGGCGCGGTGTACACCTCGGCCGAGCCGTCCCGGTACGAGGTCCAGGCGAGCCGGCGGCCGTCCGGCGAGAAGCGCGGGTGGGCGACCGGGAAGCGGTCGGCGGTCACCCGCCAGGCCCGGCCGCCATCGAGGGGGGCGAGCCAGACGTCGTCCTCGGCGACGAAGGCCAGCAGGTCGCCGTGGAGGTGCGGGTGGCGCAGGTAGGCGCCGGCGGAGGTGCTCACGGGTTCCGTCACGGCGTCAGGGTATGCGCGACGGCCGCGGCCCGGAGGGCTTTCTTTGACAGCGAACGACGGGTGGGGCGGCTCGGGCTCAGGACCAGCGGCCGGTGCGACCCAGCAGCAGCGCGCCGGCGGCCACCCCCGCGGTGGAGGTGCGCAGCACGGACGGGCCCAGCCGGTACGGCCGGGCGCCCGCCTCGGCGAAGGCGGCCAGCTCCTCGGGGGCGACCCCGCCCTCCGGCCCGACCACCAGCACCAGGTCGCCGCCGCCGGGCAGCTCGGCGGTGGCCAGCGGCTCGGCGCCCTCCTCGTGCAGCACCGCGGCGAAGGCCGCCGCGGCCACCAGCGGGCCGAGCTGTCGGGTGGTCATCGGCTCGCGCACCTCGGGGAAGCGCAGCCGGCGCGCCTGCTTGCCCGCCTCGCGCGCGGTGGACCGCCACTTGGCCAGTGCCTTCGCGCCGCGGTCGCCCTTCCACTGGGTGATGCAGCGGGAGGCCGACCACGGGATCACCACGTCCACCCCGACCTCGGTCATGGTCTCCACCGCCAGCTCGCCCCGGTCGCCCTTGGGCAGCGCCTGCACGACGACGATCCGCGGGCTCGGCCCCGGTTCCGCGCGCAGCACGTCGAGCGTGACGTCCAGCGCGTCCTTGCCGTGCACCACGCTGACCGTACCGTCGCCGCCGAGGCCCAGGCCGTCGGTCAGGGTGACCGCCTCGCCGGCGGTCAGCCGCTTGACGGCGGCGGCGTGCCGGCCCTCGGCGCCGTCCAGCCGGACCACCGTGCCGGGGGTCGCGGCGGCGAGCCGGGCGGTGTCGACGACGAAGACGGGCGCGGTCATGGGCGTTCCTGGAAGTGGGTTCTCTGGGGGAGAAGCCGGGGCAGCCGGCCGACGACGGGTCGGCCGGCCATCCCGGTCAAGCGGTTCAGCGGCCGTTGAACGCGTCCTTCAGGCGCGAGAAAAGCCCCTGCTGGCCGGGCGCGAAGTGGCCGGAGGGCCGCTCCTCGCCGCGCATCACCGCGAGCCGGCGCAGCAGCTCCTCCTGCTCGACGTCGAGCTTGGTGGGCGTCTGCACCTCGACATGCACTATCAGGTCGCCCCGGCCGCCGCCGCGCAGGTGGGTGACGCCCCGCCCGTGCAGCGGGATCGACTGGCCGGACTGGGTGCCGGGCCGGATGTCGACCTCCTCCAGGCCGTCCAGGGTCTGCAGCGGCACCTGGGTGCCGAGTGCCGCGGCGGTCATCGGGATGGTCACCGTGCAGTGCAGGTCGTCGCCGCGGCGCTGGAAGACCGCGTGGTTGGTCTCGGCGATCTCGACGTAGAGGTCGCCGGCCGGGCCGCCGCCGGGGCCGACCTCGCCCTCGCCGGCCAGCTGGATCCGGGTGCCGTTGTCCACACCGGCCGGGATCTTGACGGTGAGCGTGCGGCGGGCGCGCACCCGGCCGTCGCCGGCGCACTCGGGGCACGGGGTCGGCACGACCGTGCCGAAGCCCTGGCACTGCGGGCAGGGGCGGGAGGTCATGACCTGGCCCAGGAAGGACCGGGTGACCTGGGAGACCTCGCCCTTGCCGCGGCACATGTCACAGGTCTGCGCGGAGGTGCCGGGGGCCGCGCCCTCGCCGCTGCAGGTGGTGCAGGTGACCGCGGTGTCGACCTGGAGTTCCTTGGTGGTGCCGAAGGCGGCCTCCTCCAGGGTGATCTCCAGCCGGATCATGGCGTCCTGGCCGCGCCGGGTGCGCGAGCGCGGGCCGCGCTGGCCCGAGGCGGCGCCGAAGAAGGCGTCCATGATGTCGGAGAAGCCGAAGCCGGCCGCGCCGGCGCCGAAGCCGCCCGCGCCGCCCCCGCCGTTCGGCGAGAGCGGGTCGCCGCCGAGGTCGTAGACCTGCCGCTTGGCGGGGTCGGAGAGCACCTCGTAGGCGGCGTTGATCTCCTTGAACCGCTCCTGCGTCTTCGGGTCCGGGTTGACGTCCGGGTGCAGTTCGCGTGCGAGGCGCCGGAACGCCTTCTTGATCTCGTCCTGCCCCGCATCCCGTCGGACGCCGAGTACCGCGTAGTAGTCCGTGGCCACCAAATGCTCCGCTTGTTCCGCCTGTAGAAGTGCTTGCGACTGGTCTCGGCCACCTGCCGGATCCGGCAGGTGGGTGCTTCTCTACGACTCGGCCAGGATCTGGCCCACGTACCGTGCCACCGCTCGCACCGCCCCCATTGTGCCCGGATAGTCCATCCGGGTCGGGCCGATCACACCCAGTTTCGCCACGCTCTCGTCGCCCGAACCGTAACCGACCGAGACGATGGAGGTGGAATTCAGGCCCTCGTAGTCGTTCTCCCGGCCGATCCGGACGGTCATCCCGGCGTCCGCCGTCTCACCCAGCAGACGGAGCAGGACGACCTGCTCCTCCAGGGCCTCCAGCACCGGCTGGATGGTCAGCGGGAAGTCGTGGCCGAACCTGGTCAGGTTGGCGGTGCCGGCCAGCATGATCCGCTCCTCATTCTGCTCCACCAGGGATTCGAAGAGGGTCGAGAGCACGGTGGTGACGGTCGGCCGGTCGGCCGGTTCGAAGGAGGCCGGGAGGTCCTCGACCAGCGCCGGCACGTCCGGGAAGCGGCAGCCGGCGGCTCGGGCGTTCAGCCGGGCCCGCAGGTCGGCCAGGGTGGTCTCACGGACCGGGCCCGGGCAGTCGACCACCCGCTGCTCGACCCGGCCGGTGTCGGTGATCAGCACCAGCATCACCTTGGTCGGGGCGATCAGCACCAGCTCGACGTGCCGGACCGTGGACCGGCTCAGCGACGGGTACTGCACCACCGCGACCTGACGGGTCAGCTGGGCGAGCAGCCGGACGGTGCGGGCCACCACGTCGTCGAGGTCCACCGCGCCGTCCAGGAAGTGCCGGATCGCCCGGCGCTCGGGCGCGCTCATCGGCTTGACCTCGGCCAGCCGGTCGACGAAGAGCCGGTAGCCCTTGTCGGTCGGGATCCGGCCCGCGCTGGTGTGCGGCTGCTGGATGTAGCCGTCCTCCTCCAGCGTGGCCATGTCGTTGCGGACCGTGGCCGGGGAGACGCCCAGGTTGTGCCGCTCGACCAGGGCCTTGGAGCCGACCGGCTCCTCGGTGCCCACGTAGTCCTGCACAATGGCCCGCAGCACGGCGAGCTTGCGCTCGTCCAGCGGACGGATGTCGCCGTGCGACTCGACCAGCCCACGCGGGGTGATCGGGGGCCTGGCGCCGGACGGACGTGCGGCCCTCGCGGCCGACGGGCCGTCGGACGCCGACTCGCGCCCGGTCGGTCGGGAGCCGGACTCGGGTTCGTCGAACATGGCACGCACCTCCCTCTTCGCGCGTTGTCCTGGTGCCAGGCCTTGCGGTGTCGGTTGATCGCTCTGGCACTCTGCTCAGCAGAGTGCCAGAACGGTACCTGCCAGTGTAAGGCCCGGGTCCGACAGCAGGAACGCCCTGGCCCGGGATGCCACGCGGATCACGTCGCGTCCGGCCGGTGCGCCCGCCCCGTGGCGGGGCCCGGACCGGGCGCGACGCGCGAGCGCGGAAGCCCCGGCAGGGGTGGTGCCTGCGACCGGACGAAGTGGCAGCATCGATAGCGTTTCTAGACGGAAAGATCTGAGGAGCAACCATGTCGGCGTCTGGCCCCCACACCCGCTTCGCGCCCGACCGTGGTCTGACCGGGCGGATGGTCACCACCATGTTCCTGATCGGGCTGCTGTACGTCGGTTTCACCGGGGTGCTGATCGTGCTGCTGCGGGGGGCCTGGCCACTCGTGGTGCTGCTCGCCGGCGGACTGTTCGTGGCGCAGTTCTGGTTCAGTGACAAGATCACCGAGCGGGCCATGGGCGCCCACGAGGTCACCCCCGAGCAGTACCCACAGCTGCACGGCACCATTGACCGGCTCTGCGCACTGGCCGACATGCCCAAGCCCCGGGTCGCGGTCGCCAACAACGACATGCCCAACGCCTTCGCCACCGGCCGCAACCCGCAGAACTCGGTGGTCTGCGTCACCACCGGCCTGCTGCGCCGGCTGGAGCCGGAGGAGCTGGAGGGCGTGCTCGCCCACGAGTTGTCGCACGTCGCCCACCGGGACGTCGCGGTGATGACGGTGGCCGGCTTCCTCGGCGTGCTGGCCGGCGCGATCACCCGGATCGCGCTCTACAGCGGGATGATGAGCGGCGGCAACAACCGGAACAACAACAACGACAACTCCGCCGCGATCGCGATGATCCTCATCCCGCTGGTGTCGATGGTGGTCTACGCGATCAGCTTCCTGCTCACCCGGCTGCTCTCCCGCTACCGCGAGCTGGCCGCCGACCGGGCCGCCGCCCAGCTCACCGGCCGGCCCAGCGCGCTGGCCTCGGCGCTCACCAAGGTGACCGGCCAGATCGCCGCGATTCCGACCCAGGACCTGCGCAAGGCGCAGCCGTACAACGCCTTCTACTTCGCCCCCGCGCTGAGCGCCCGGGAGGCGGCCAGCCAGCTGATGTCCACTCACCCGAGCCTGGAGCAGCGTCTGGAGCAGCTGGCCAAGATCTCGGCCGAGCTGGGACGCTGAGCCCCCCTGAGAACGACCTGAGGAAGGAACGACCGTGGGTTTCCTGGATGCGCTGCTCGGCCGGAGCAAGCCGGTCCGACCGGACCTCGACCAGCTCTTCGGCGTGCCGTCCGCGGCCCTGACCCTGGAGGCCGCCGTCGGCTTCAAACCGACCGGGCGCGGGTCGGTCTGCTTCGCCGCCGTCGAGGGCGGGGCGTTCGGCGAGGTCGAGCGGCAGGTGCGGGCGCTGCTGGACGCCGACACCGGCTCGGGCGGGGTGCCGGTCGAGGCCAGCCAGGACGACTACGGGTACTCCTGGCTGCTCGCCCGGCACGCCCCGGAGGAGCTGCCGGAGCTGGTCAACGACCTGCACGCGGTCAACAGCGAGCTGGAGGCGAACGGCTTCGGGCCGCAGCTGCTCTGCTCGCTGGTGGGCTTCCGCAACGAGGCCGGGCAGTCGCTGGCGCTGGTGTACCTGTACAAGCGCGGCACGTTCTACCCCTTCGCCCCGATGCCGGGTGGCGGGGAGCGCCGCAACAGCCCGCTGGAGCTGCAGGTGAAGGCGATGCTGGGGAACGACCTGCGGGTGGAGTCCGACCTCAGCCGCTGGTTCCCGGTCTGGGGCGCGCCGGGTCTGTGAGCCGGCGCCGGGCGGGCCGGAGTGAGCGTCAGGCTGCCTATAGTCGCTGGTTATGCGGAGCACTCAGTACGGACCCGACCTCACCCCGCCCTGGAAGCGACAGCGGCCCGCGCCGGAGGTGGCCGCCGAGCGCGACCTCGTGGTGGAGGAGGCGGCCACCGGCTTCTGCGGCGCGGTGGTGCGCTGCGAGAAGACCGCCGAGGGGGTGACCGTCACCCTGGAGGACCGGTTCGGCAAGCACCGGGTCTTCCCGCTGGTCCCGCGCGGCTTCCTGCTGGACGGCCAGCCGGTGACCCTGGTGCGGCCCGGCCGGGCGGCGCCGGGCCCGCACCGCCCGGCCCGGACCGCCTCCGGCTCGCTGGCGGTGCCGGGCGCCCGGGCCCGGGTGGCCCGCGAGTCGCGGATCTACGTCGAGGGACGGCACGACGCCGAGCTGGTCGAGCGGGTCTGGGGCGACGACCTGCGGATCGAGGGCGTCGTGGTGGAGTATCTGGAGGGGATCGACGACCTGCCGGCCATCGTCACCGACTTCGCCCCGGGCGGCGGGCGGCGGCTCGGCGTGCTGGTCGACCACCTGCTGCCCGGCACCAAGGAGCAGCGGATCGCCGCGGCGGTGACCGGTGAGGCCGTGCTCGTGGTCGGCCACCCGTTCGTCGACGTGTGGGAGGCGGTCAAACCGGCCAGCGTGGGCATCGCCAGCTGGCCGCGGGTACCGCACGGCGAGTCGTGGAAAGAGGGGATCTGCCGGCGGCTGGGCTGGCCGGTGGACACCCCGGGCGCCTGGAAGCGGATCCTCTCCTCGGTGAACTCCTTCCGCGACCTCGAGCCCGAGCTGCTGGGCAAGGTGGAGGAGTTGATCGACTTCGTCACCCAGCCGGGCAGCTGAGCGCGGTCAGTCGACCAGGTCGCGAACGACGGCGTCGGCGAGCAGCCGGCCGCGCAGGGTCAGCGCGGCCCGGCCGGCCGCGAAGGCCTCGGCGGCCAGCAGACCGTCCGCCAGGGCCTGCTCGGCGGCCCTGCGGCCGGCCGGGGCGAGCAGGTCGAGCGGGCAGCCCTCGACCAGCCGCAGCTCCAGCAGGATCCGTTCCACCCGGCGGTCCTCGGCGGCCAGCACCTCGCGACCCAGCCCCGGCGTGCGGCCCTCGGCGAGCGCCTGCGCGTAGGCCGCGGGGTGCTTGGCATTCCACCATCGCACGCCCCCGACGTGACTATGTGCGCCCGGCCCGGCGCCCCACCAGTCGGCGCCGGTCCAGTAGAGCTCGTTGTGCCGGCAGCGGCCCGCCGGCGTGGTGGCCCAGTTGGAGACCTCGTACCAGGCGTAGCCGGCCGCCGCGAGCGCCTGCTCGGCGATCAGGTAGCGGTCGGCGTGCACGTCGTCGTCGACCATCGGCAGCTCGCCGCGCTTGATCCGGGCGGCCAGCCTGGTGCCGTCCTCGACGATCAGCGAGTAGGCGGAGACGTGGTCCGGGCCGGCGCCGATCGCGGCGTCCAGCGAGGCCCGCCAGTCGTCGTCGGACTCCCCCGGCGTGCCGTAGATCAGGTCCAGGTTGACGTGCTCGAAGCCGGCGGCGCGGGCCTCGGCGACGCAGGCCTCCGGCCGGCCGGGGGTGTGGTGCCGGTCCAGCAGCGCGAGCACGTGCGGGCGGGCGCTCTGCATGCCGAACGAGATCCGGTTGAAGCCGCCCTCGCGCAGCTCGGCCAGGTACGCCGGGTCGACCGACTCCGGGTTGGCCTCGGTGGTCACCTCGGCGTCCGGCGCCAGGCCGAACTCGTCGCGGATCGCCGTCAGCGCGGAGACCAGGTCACGGGCCGGCAGCAGGGTGGGCGTGCCGCCGCCGAGGAAGACCGTGCGGACCGGGAGCTCGGCCTCGCCCAGCACCCGGCGGGCCAGCCGGATCTCGGCGACCAGGTTCTGCGCGTAGGTCTCCTGCGAGGCCACCGCGCCCGAGGAGCGCAGCTCGGTGGCGGTGTAGGTGTTGAAGTCGCAGTACCCGCAGCGGGTCGCGCAGTACGGCACGTGGAGGTAGAAACCGAACGGGCGCTCGCCGATTCCGGCCAGGGCGTGGGCGGGCAGCGAGCCGTCGGACGGCACGGGTTCGCCGTCGGGGAGTGCGGAGGGCATGCCCCCATTGTCCGGTACGACCGGGCGGACTCGGCCGGCCGTACCGAACGGGCGGGACTCAGGCCTCGTTGGCGCCCGCGTACATCTCGGTGACCGCGTCGGCGTAGGTGCGCTCCACCACCGGCCGCTTGATCTTGAGGCTCGGGGTCAGCTCGCCGTGCTCGACGTCCAGGTCGCGCGGGAGCAGGGTGAACTTCTTGATCGTCTGCCAGCGCTGCAGCTCACCGTTGAGCCGCTGCACGTAGCCCTCGATCAGGGTGCGCACCTCGGGCGCCGCGCAGACCTCCGCGTACGTCCTGCCCGGCAACCCCTTCTCCGCCGCCCAGGGCATGATCGCCGTCTCGTCCAGCGAGATCAGCGCGGTGCAGTAGTTGCGGCCGTTGCCGATCACCAGGATGTTGCTGACGAACGGGCAGAGCGCCTTGAACTTGCCCTCGACCTCGCTGGGCGCCACGTACTTGCCGCCGGAGGTCTTGAACATGTCCTTCTTGCGGTCGGTGATCCGCAGGTAGCCGCCCTCGGTGAGCTCGCCGACGTCGCCGGTGTGGAACCAACCGTCCGGCTCCAGCACCTCGGCGGTCTGCTCCGGCAGCTCGTGGTAGCCGCGCATCACGCCCGGTCCGCGCAGCAGGATCTCGCCGTCCTCGGCGATCCGCACCTCGGTGCCCGGCAGCGGCACGCCGACCGTGCCGATCCGGACGTCCTCGGCCGGGTTGACCGCGGAACCGGCGCTGGTCTCGGTGAGCCCGTAGCCCTCCAGGATCGGCACCCCGGCCCCGAGGAAGAAGTAGCCGATCTCCGGCGCCAGCGCCGCGCTGCCGGAGACCGAGCCGCGCAGCCGGCCGCCGAACGCGGCCCGGATCTTGGCATAGACCAGCTTGTCGGCGATGGTGTGCTGGAGCCCGAGCCCGAACGGCACGCTGTCCCGGCCGGTGGCGATCCGGTTCTCCTGGCTGACCCGGGCGTGCTGCCGGGCCACCTTCGCCGCCCAGAGGAAGATCTTGTACTTGGCGCCGCCCTCAGTCCGGGCCCTGCCGGCGATGCCGTTGTAGACCTTCTCGAAGATCCGCGGGGCGGAGGCCATCAGGGTGGGGCGGACCACCGGCAGGTTGTGGATGATCCGGTCCACCCGACCGTCCACCGCCATCACGTGGCCGGTGGCGATCTGGCCGCAGATCAGGGTCTTGCCGAACACGTGCGACAGCGGCAGCCACATGAACTGCACGTCGTCCGAGCGCAGCATCCCGCTCTCCTGCTGGGCCACCCCCTCGTAGGCCCAGCAGTCGTGCACCAGGCGGACGCCCTTGGGCCGGCCGGTGGTGCCGGAGGTGTAGATCAGGGTGGCCAGCTGCTCGCGGTCGAGCGCCTCGACCGCGCGCTCCACCGCGTCCGGGTGCTCCTTGAGGTGGCCGGCGCCGCGCTCCTCCAGCTCGGCCAGGGTGAGCACCTCCAGACCGGCCGCCGCGGGCCGCTCGGCCGGCGCGTCGAACAGCACGACGTGCGCCAGGGCCGGCAGCCGGTCGCGCTCGGCGATCGCCTTGTCGAGCTGCTTGGCGTTCTCCGCGAAGAGCACCTTGCTGCCGGAGTTGCCGAGGATGAAGGCGGTCTCGTCGGCGTTGGTGCTCGGGTAGACGGTCGTGGTGGCCGCGCCGGCGCACATGTTGCCGAGGTCGGCGAGGATCCACTCGATCCGGGTCGAGGAGGCGATGGCGACCCGGTCCTCGGCCTCCACGCCCAGTGCCATCAGGCCGGCCGCGATGTTCCGCACCCTGACGGCCGTCTGCGCCCAGGTCATCGACCGCCACTGCTCGGCGCCCGGGGCGCCGTCGGCGGCGTGCTCGTCGACCGGAACCGGGTACCGGTACGCCTCGGTGTCAGGGGTGGCCTCTACCCTGCTGAAGAACAGATGCGCTACTGAGGCCGGGCGCCCGGCGATCGTGTCAGTACCGATCAGGGACTGCGCTGAACTCAACGAGACCTCCGGGGGACCAGGTGGCCGAGGGTGGATGCCGAGCGGGTGTGGGGGTGGTCCGCCCGACAGACTTGTTAACTCGCTGGTAACAAGGGCTGACGACAGCCTAGGGGTTATCGGGCCACCGGCGTAAGACCACCGGCGCAAGAGGTTCACCCAGAATGAGCTTGCGCACACCTCCTGCCGACAACGAGAGTTTCCGAGTGCTCATCCGACTCCTCAGGGCCCACTTGGCGCCCTACTCCAAACCCATCTCGCTGCTGGTACTGCTCCAGCTCATCTCCACCATCGCCGCGCTCTACCTGCCCACGCTCAACGCCGACATCATCGACGACGGCGTGGTCAAGGGCGACACCTCGTACATCCTGCGGACCGGCGGGGTGATGATCGGGGTCACCCTGGTCCAGGCGCTCTGCTCGATCGGCGCCGTCTTCTTCGGCGCGCGCACCGCGATGGCGCTCGGCCGGGACATCCGCACCTCGGTCTTCGACCAGGTGCAGAGCTTCTCCTCGAGGGAGCTCGGCCGGTTCGGCGCGCCCTCGCTGATCACCCGCACCACCAATGACGTCCAGCAGGTGCAGATGCTGGTCCTGATGACGTTCACGCTCATGGTCGCCGCACCGATCATGTGCGTGGGTGGCATCATCATGGCGCTCAACCAGGACGTCGAGCTCTCCTCGCTGCTGATCGTCGCGGTGCCGCTGCTCGGCCTCCTGGTGACGCTGCTGATCCGCCGGCTGCGCCCGCAGTTCCGTAGCATGCAGACCAAGATCGACACTGTCAACCGCATCCTGCGCGAGCAGATCAGCGGGATCCGGGTGATCCGGGCCTTCGTCAAGGACGGCCACGAGCAGCGCCGGTTCGACACCGCCAACACCGACCTGACCGGCACCTCGCTGCGGGTCGGCCAGCTGCTGGCGCTGATGTTCCCGACCGTGATGCTGGTGGTGAACTGCTCCAGCGTCGCCGTGCTCTGGTTCGGCGCGCACCGGATCGACAGCGGTGGGATGCAGGTCGGCGCGCTGACCGCCTTCCTGTCCTACCTGATGCAGATCCTGATGAGCGTCATGATGGCCACCTTCATGTTCATGATGGTGCCGCGCGCCGAGGTGTGCGCCGAGCGCATCGTGGAGGTGCTGGACACCGAGTCCAGCGTCGTCCCGCCGCACGCGCCGGTCACCGAACTGCGGGCACACGGCCACCTGGACCTGCGCGGCGTCGAGTTCCGCTACCCGGGCGCCGAGGCCCCGGTGCTGCGCGGGATCGACATCGCCGCCCGGCCCGGCGAGACCACCGCCGTGATCGGCAGCACCGGCAGCGGCAAGAGCACCCTGCTCGGGCTGATACCGCGGCTGTTCGACGCCACCGACGGCGAGGTGCTGGTCAACGGCGTGGACGTGCGCGAGCTCGACCCGGCCAAGCTGGCCGAGTCGGTCGGCCTGGTGCCGCAGAAGCCGTACCTGTTCTCCGGCACGGTGGCCAGCAACCTGCGCTACGGCCGGCCCGACGCCACCGACGAGGAGCTCTGGCACGCGCTGGAGACCGCCCAGGCGAAGGACTTCGTGTCGCGCCTGGAGGGTGGCCTGGAGGCCCCGATCGCGCAGGGCGGCAGCAACGTCTCCGGCGGCCAGCGGCAGCGCCTGGCGATCGCCCGGGCGCTGGTCCGCAAGCCCCAGATCTACCTCTTCGACGACTCCTTCTCGGCCCTCGACTACGCCACCGACGCGCGGCTGCGCAAGGCGCTGGCCCGGGAGACCGCGGACGCCACCGTGGTGATCGTCGCGCAGCGGGTGAGCACCATCCGGGACGCCGACCGGATCCTGGTGCTGGACGAGGGGTCCGTGGTCGGCAGCGGAACGCACCACGAGCTGATGGCCGACAACCCGACGTACCGGGAGATCGTGCTCTCCCAGCTCACCGAGCAGGAGGCGGCGTGACCACCCCGCAGAAGTCCGGCGGCTCGCAGGAGGCGGCCGCCCGCCGCGGCCCGGCCGGCCCGGGCCGCTTCATGGGCGGCCAGGGGACCGAGAAGTCGATGGACTTCAAGGGCTCCGCCAAGCGGCTGCTGAACCGACTGCGCCCGGAGCGGGCGGCCCTGGCCGGAGTGTTCGGGCTGGGCACGCTCAGCGTGGGCTGCGCCGTGATCGGGCCCAAGGTGCTCGGCAACGCGACCGACCTGATCTTCGCCGGCGTGGTGGGCCGCGAGATGCCGGCCGGCCTGACCCAGGCCCAGGTGATCCAGAATCTGCGGGCGCAGGGCAAGGGCGGCATCGCCGACGTGCTCGGCTCCGTGCACTTCACCCCTGGCCACGGCATCGACTTCAACGCCATCGGCAGCGTGCTGCTCTGGGTGCTGGTGATCTACCTGGCCTCGGCCGGCTTCGCCACCCTGCAGGGCCGGCTCGCCGCCGGGGCGATCAACCGGACCGTCAACCGGCTGCGCACCGACGTCGACGCCAAGCTCTCCCGACTGCCGTTGAGCTACTTCGACAAGCAGCCGCGCGGCGAGGTGCTCAGCCGGGTCACCAACGACATCGACAACATCGGCCAGTCGATGCAGCAGACCATGGGCCAGGTGGTGAACTCGTTGCTCACCATCATCGGCGTGCTGGTGATGATGTTCTGGATCTCCTGGCTGCTGGCGCTGATCGCGCTGGTCTCGGTGCCGCTCTCGGTGATCGTCGCGACCCGGGTCGGCAAGAAGGCGCAGCCGCAGTTCAGCGCCCAGTGGAAGACCACCGGCGCGCTGAACGGGCACATCGAGGAGATGTACACCGGCCACGCGCTGGTCAAGGTCTTCGGCCGGCAGCGCGAGGCCGCCGAGATCTTCCGCCGGCAGAACGAGGCGCTCTACGCCTCGTCGTTCAAGGCCCAGTTCATCTCGGGCATCATCCAGCCCGCGATGATGTTCATCGGCAACCTGAACTACGTGGCGGTCGCGGTGGTCGGCGGTCTGCGGGTGGCCAGCGGCGCGCTGTCCATCGGTGACGTGCAGGCCTTCATCCAGTACTCCCGGCAGTTCAGCCAGCCGCTCACCCAGGTGGCCTCGATGGCCAACCTGGTGCAGTCCGGCGTCGCCTCGGCGGAGCGGGTCTTCGAGCTGCTGGACGCCGAGGAGCAGTCCGCCGAGCCGGAGCGGCCCGAGCGGCCGGCCGAGCTTCGCGGGCTGGTCGCCTTCGAGGACGTGGCGTTCCGCTACGAGCCGGAGAAGCCGCTGATCGAGGGCCTCTCGCTGAAGGTCGAGCCGGGGAACACGGTGGCGATCGTCGGCCCGACCGGCGCCGGCAAGACTACCCTCGTCAACCTGCTGATGCGGTTCTACGAGGTCACCGGCGGCCGGATCACCCTGGACGGGGTGGACATCGCGGCGATGTCGCGCGAGGAGCTGCGCTCCGGGATCGGCATGGTGCTCCAGGACACCTGGCTGTTCGGCGGCAGCATCGCCGAGAACATCGCCTACGGCTCCGAGAACGCCACCCGCGAGCAGGTGATCGAGGCGGCCAAGGCAGCGCACGTGGACCGCTTCGTGCGCACCCTGCCGGACGGCTACGACACGGTGATCGACGACGAGGGCACCGGGGTCAGCGCGGGCGAGAAGCAGCTGGTCACCATCGCCCGGGCGTTCCTCGCCCAGCCCAGCATCCTGGTGCTGGACGAGGCGACCAGCTCGGTCGACACCCGGACCGAGGTGCTGATCCAGCGGGCCATGGCCACCCTGCGCACCGGCCGGACCAGCTTCGTGATCGCCCACCGGCTCTCCACCATCCGGGACGCCGACGTGATCCTGGTGATGGAGAACGGCTCGATCGTCGAGCAGGGCACGCACGACGACCTGATCGCCTCGGAGGGCGCCTACGCGCGGCTCTACCAGGCTCAGTTCGCCCAGGCCGTCGCGGAGACGGACTGACCCGTCCGGCGGCCGGGTGCGGGAGGTCGGACCGGCCGACCTCCCGCGCCCGGCCGTTGGCGTATCCGCCCGCCTGTCCTTCCGCCCGATGAGGTGCCCTCTGGTGATGCCGCCTCTGATGACCCGCCCTCCGGCGATGTGATCGGAGTCACTGTCACATCCCGGCCGGCTGCCCGGTCCCCACTTCGAACACGCCCACGGCGCACGGAGTGAGGACGACATGACCGAGGAACAGCAGATCGTGGTGGTCGGAGCGGGCTACGCGGGACTGACCGCGGCCGGCGGTGCGGGCCGCCGGCACCCGGTGACCCTGGTCGCCCCGGAGACCCGCTTCCTGCAGCGGATCCGCCAGCACGAGACCGCCGCCGGCCACCCCGAGCAGCGGCCGACCATCGAGGGGCTGCTGCGCGGCCGGCGGGTGACCCACCTGCCGGCCCGGGTGACCCGGCTGGACCTGGCCGGCCGCAAGGTCTTCCTGGACTCCGGCCAGGCGGTCGGCTACGACACCCTGGTGTACGCGCTGGGCAGCCGGACCGCCTGGCACGGCGTCCCCGGTGCCGCTGAGCACGCCTACCCGATGGAACGGGCGGCCGAGCTGCGCGACCGGCTGCGCGGTGCGGACCGGACGGGCTCGGTGGCGGTGGTCGGCGGCGGGTCGACCGGGATCGAGCTGGCGGCCGAGCTCGCCGAGGCGTTCCCCGAGTGCCGGGTGCGGATCGTCGCGGCCGGGCAGGTCGGCGGCTGGCTCTCGGACAGGGGGCGGGCGCACATCCTGCGGACCCTGGACCAGCTCGGGGTGCGTGTACACACACAGGCCAGAGTGACCGAGGTCGGCCCGGACGGGCTGCGCACCACGGCCGGGCCGATCCCGGCCGACGTGGTGGCCTGGGCGGCCTCGATGGAGCCGCCGGCGCTGGCCGCCGAGGCCGGGCTGGCGGTCGCCGCCGACGGACGCGCCCTGGTGGACGGGCACCTGCGGTCGGTCTCCCACCCGGAGGTCCTGGTGGCCGGCGACGCGGCCGCGGTCACCGTGCCCGGCACCGGCACGCTGCGGATGGGCTGCGCGACCGCCCTGCCGATGGGTCAGTACCTCGGCCGGGTGCTGGCCGGCCGGACCGACCGGCCGTTCGCGTTCCGCTACGCCGGCCAGTGCCTGAGCCTGGGCCGCCGGGACGGGCTGGCGCAGCTGACCCACGGCGACGACTCGATGCGGCCCAGCGTGCTCACCGGCGGTGCCGGACGGCTGACGAAGGCGGCCATCCTCTCGTACGTCGCCCGCACGCTGCGCTGAACGGAGAAGTCCGGGGCGGAGAAGTCCGGGGCGCGGAGGACAGGGACGGACAGCCCGAGGGCCCCGGGACGGCTGCGGCTGCCCCGGGGCCCTCGGCCCGTTCCGGTGGGTACTACTTCTTGTCCTTCGGAGCTTCCGCGTCCGTCGACAGCGCGGCGATGAAGGCCTCCTGCGGGACCTCCACCCGGCCGACCATCTTCATTCGCTTCTTGCCCTCCTTCTGCTTCTCCAGCAGCTTGCGCTTCCGGGAGATGTCACCGCCGTAGCACTTGGCGAGGACGTCCTTGCGGATCGCGCGGACCGTCTCACGGGCGATCACCCGCGAGCCGATGGCGGCCTGGATCGGCACCTCGAACTGCTGACGCGGGATCAGCTTCTGCAGCTTGCCGGCCATCATCACGCCGTAGTTGTAGGCCTTGTCCTTGTGCACGATCGCGGAGAAGGCGTCCACCGCGTCGCCGTGCAGCAGGATGTCCACCTTGACCAGGTTGGCGCTCTGCTCGCCGATGGGCTCGTAGTCCAGCGAGGCGTAGCCGCGGGTCTTGGACTTCAGCTGGTCGAAGAAGTCGAAGACGATCTCGGCAAGCGGCAGGGTGTAGCGCAGCTCGACCCGGTCCTCGGAGAGGTAGTCCATGCCCTGCAGGCTGCCGCGGCGGGACTGGCAGAGCTCCATGATCGCGCCGACGAACTCGTTGGGCGCGAGGATGGTGCCGCGCACCACCGGCTCGAAGACCTCGGCGATCTTGCCGGTGGGGAACTCGCTCGGATTGGTGACGGTGTGCTCGCTGCCGTCCTCCATGACCACCCGGTAGATCACGTTCGGGGCGGTGGAGATCAGGTCGAGGTTGAACTCGCGCTCCAGGCGCTCCCGGATGATCTCCAGGTGGAGCAGGCCGAGGAAGCCGCAGCGGTAGCCGAAGCCGAGCGCGACCGAGGTCTCCGGCTCGTAGACCAGCGCGGCGTCGTTGAGGCGCAGCTTGTCCAGCGCGTCGCGGAGCAGCGGGTAGTCGGAGCCGTCCAGCGGGTAGAGGCCGGAGAACACCATCGGACGCGGGTCCTTGTAGCCGCCCAGCGGCTCGGTGGCGCCCTTGTTCATCGAGGTGATGGTGTCACCGACGCGGGACTGCCGGACGTCCTTCACACCGGTGATGATGTAGCCCACCTCGCCGACGCCGAGACCCTGGGCGACCTTGGGCTCCGGCGAGATGACGCCGATCTCCAGCAGCTCGTGGGTGGCGCCGGTGGACATCATCGCGATCCGCTCGCGCTTGGTGAGCTGGCCGTCGACCACCCGGACGTAGGTGACCACGCCGCGGTAGGAGTCGTAGACCGAGTCGAAGATCATCGCGCGGGCCGGGGCGTCCTTGACGCCGACCGGGGCGGGAATCTTGGCGACCACGTGGTCGAGCAGGTCCTCGACGCCGAGGCCGGTCTTGGCGCTGACCTTGAGCACGTCGTCCGGGTCGCAGCCGATGATGTGGGCGATCTCGGCCGCGTACTTCTCCGGCTGGGCGGCCGGCAGGTCGATCTTGTTCAGCACCGGGATGATCGTGAGGTCGTTCTCCAGCGCCAGGTAGAGGTTGGCGAGGGTCTGCGCCTCGATGCCCTGGGCCGCGTCCACCACCAGGACGGTGCCCTCGCACGCGGCGAGGGAGCGGGAGACCTCGTAGGTGAAGTCCACGTGGCCGGGCGTGTCGATCATGTTGAGGATGTGGGTCGTCCCCGCGTGCTCACCGGTCTTCGGGGCCCACGGGAGGCGGACCGCCTGCGACTTGATGGTGATGCCGCGCTCGCGCTCGATGTCCATCCGGTCGAGGTACTGGGCACGCATCTGCCGGGGATCGACGACGCCGGTGATCTGCAGCATCCGGTCGGCGAGCGTCGACTTGCCGTGGTCGATGTGGGCGATGATGCAGAAGTTGCGGATCAGCGCCGGGTCGGTACGGCTGGGCTCTGGCACGTTCGTAGGGGTCGCGGGCACCTTGGTCCGATTCTCCGTTGGTCCGGGGGCCGGGTGCTCGCCCCCTCTTCCGCTGCGAGAGCAGGAACGGTGGGAGCCGCTTCCCGGGGACCGGACGGTCTCGTCCGATCGATATGGCTGTGACCATCTTCCCACGAGCGCGCCGCGCCGCGCCGTCCAGCTTGTGCGGTGCCGTTGTCCGGCCCCCTCGTGCGGTCCTCCCGGGCGGTCCCCGCGGGGGCGGTCGCGCTCGCTCCTAGGATGCGGGCATGATCCTGGAGAGCGCGCTGCTCGATGTCCTGCCCGGCCGCGAGGAGGAGTTCCTCGCGGCCTTCGCCGAGGCCAAACCGCTGATCGCGGGGCAGCGCGGGTTCCGCTCGCTGCGGCTGCGGCGCTGCCTGGACGAGGGGCGCGGCGGTCGCTTCCTGCTGCAGGTGGAGTGGGGGACGGTGGCCGACCACACCGAGGGGTTCCGCCGCTCGCCCGAGTACCGGCGGTGGCGGGAGCTGCTGCACCACTTCTACGCGCCGTTCCCGGAGGTCGAGCACTACGGCGAGCCGCTGGCGAGCGCGTGACCGCGCTGGCGAGCACGTGGCCGCACGGGCGGGCGTTGCGCGCGGGCGCGGCGGGCGGTTTGGGTGGCGGACGGGAGCCCTGGTAGCGTAGGGCGCTGCACCTCGCTTCGGCATGCCCTCTCAGCTGGTCCGGAGCGCCGCGTGCGCCCCCTCCCCCGGCCTCCGACGGGAGGTACCCGTGAACCGCACAGACAAAGACTGAGGCTCCTTCGTGGCGAACATCAAGTCCCAGATCAAGCGCAACAAGACCAACGAGAAGGCGCGCCTGCGCAACAAGGCCGTCAAGTCCTCGCTGAAGACCGCTCTGCGCAAGGCCCGTGAGGCCGCTGCCGCCGGTGAGACCGAGAAGGCCACCGTACTGGCCCGCGAGGCCTCCAAGGCCCTCGACAAGGCCGTGAGCAAGGGCATCATCCACAAGAACCAGGCCGCCAACAAGAAGTCGGCGATCACCAAGCAGGTTGCCAAGGCCGCCTGAGGTCTTCCTCCGCTCGACCACTGAGCGACCCCCTCGCCGCGCGAGGAGGCACTCGGAGGCAGCACCCTGAACCACCCCTCGGGAAGGACCGGCCCTCTACCCGGAGCCCCCGAGGTGCACGACCACGTACCGCACGCGGCCTGCGTTCGCCACGCGGGTGCGGTGCAACAGCTCGAACGCCAGGCGCCGTGGCTCGTCCCCTTCCCCGGGACGGCTGCGGCGCCTGTCGGCGTTCGGGGGGTACCGCGCTCCGCGGGGACACCGCCGGGGCAGCCCCGGCCCGCACGGGGCCGCCGCTGGTCAGTACTGGCGGGCGCCCGCGCGGGCGGCACGGGCGACCGCGACCACGGCGCGCTCCAGCGCGTACGCCGGGTCGTCGGAGCCGCCCTTGACGGCCGCGTCGGCCTGGGCGATCGCGGTCAGCGCGGTCGCCACGGCGTCCGGCGTCCAGCCACGCATCTGCTGACGCACCCGGTCCACCTTCCAGGGCGGCATGCCCAGCTCGCGGGCCAGGTCGGCCGGGCGCATCGAGCGGCCCGCGGTGGCGAGCCGGCCGATGCTGCGCACGCCGGAGGCCAGCGCGTAGGTGATGCCGGTCGGCGGCTGGCCGACCGCGAGCGCCCAGCGCAGCCGCTCCAGGGCGTCGGCCGCGCGGCCGGTCACCGCGAGGTCGGCCACCTCGAAGCCGGTCGCCTCGGCCCGGCCGCTGTAGTAGCGCGCGACCACCCGCTCGTCGATCGTGCCCTCGACGTCCGACACCAGCTGGCTGCACGCGGCGGCCAGCTCGCGCAGGTCACCGCCCAGGGCGTCCAGCAGCGCCTGACAGGCCTCCGGGCTGGCGGACCGGCCCAGCGTCTTGAACTCCCCGCGGACGAACGCGATCCGCTCGCTCGCCTTGGTCAGCTTGGCGCAGGCGACCTCGCGCGCGCCGGCCTTGCGGGCCGCGTCGAGCAGGCCCTTGCCCTTGGCGCCCCCGGCGTGCACCAAGATCATGATCACTTCCTCGGCCGGGGAGTCGAGGTAGGCCTTGACCTCCTTGACCGAGTCCGCGCTGAGGTCCTGGGCCGCCCGGACGACGATCACCTTGCGCTCGGCGAAGAGCGACGGCGTGGTCAGCTCGGCCAGGCCGCCGGGCTGGAGACCACCGGGCGCGAGGTCGCGCACGTCCGTGTCGGGGTCGGCCGCCTTCGCCGCGGCCACCACCTGGGCGACCGCGCGGTCGAGCAGCAGCTCCTCCTGGCCGACCGCGAGAGTCAGCGGGGCGAGCAGGTCATCGGGTGCACTCTTCCTGGCCATCGCGTACCAGCATCCCACGGGGTACGGACAGCTCCGGCGCACCGGTGACGGCGACGGTGGGCAGGGCGGTGGCCCTGAGCGGGGCGGTGGCCGTGCCGGCGGTCGTCCAGGTCCACCCGCGCGACCGGCCACAATGGGGAGGTGACCGACCACGACATCGAGAACCGGCCCGTGAGCACCGGCCGCCAGTTGCTCGTCCTCGCCGACCGCGACGCGGCCGAGGAGATCGCCCAGGAGATCGCGGAGACCCACCCCCGGCTCGGCCAGCCCGAGTTGGTCCGGGACGCCCTGGCCGGTGAGGACGACGCCGAGGACGCCCAGTGGCTGGTCGTCCTGGAGGCCCCCGAGGACGGCTGGGACCTGCGAGTGCTGGCCGAGATCGACGCCCTGCTGGCGGAGCACGACGGCTGGCGCGAGGACGGCTGAGGGACACCGCCCGGCGGACCACGACGACGGGTGAGCCGGCGGGGGCCCAAGCGGCGGAGGCGGCGGTCCTCCCGAGGGGGTGCCCTGGCGTGGTGGCCGGTTCGGGGTCCGGTGGGCTCGACGGGTTCGGGCGGTCGAGGACGGCGTTCTCCTCGGCCTCACCGGTGGCCTCGTGCGGATGGACGAGGACGTGCAGCGCGGCCGGGGTGTCGCCGAGCACCGCGAGGTCACCCGAGCGGTCGGTGCGCAGCACCGTGGCGCCGAGCGCGCGGAGCCGGTCGACCGTGCGGGCGGCCGGGTGCCCGTAGGGGTTGCCGAGGCCCGCGGAGATCAGTGCCAGCCGGGGGTGCAGCGCCTCGGCCAGCGCCCAGTCCTGGTTGGCCGAGCCGTGGTGCGCCACCTTGAGCACGTCCACCGGTCCCGGGCGAGCGTGGCTGAGCAGTTCCGCCTGGGCCGGCGGCTCCAGATCACCGAGCAGCGCCAGCCGCAGCCCGGCCGAACGGACCAGCAGCGCGATGCTCGCGTTGTTCGCCCCCGGGGTCGCCGGCCCGAGCGGTCCGGCCGGCCACAGGACGTCCCAGGACAGCCCCGGCCCGGCCGTCCGGTGCTCCCCCGGCACGGCCCGCACCACCGGGACGTGCGCCGCGGCCGCCCAACCCAGCACCCTGGCCTGCTCACCGGGTGGCGTGCCGAGCGTGGTGGTCTCGACGGCACCCACCGCGCGGTTCCGCAGCACACCTGGCAGACCCTCACTGTGATCCGCGTGGAAGTGGGTCAGCACGACCAGCGCCACCCGGGTGATGCCGAGGCCGCGCAGACAGGCGTCGGCCGCCGCCGGATCGGGCCCGGCGTCCACCACCACCGCGGTGTCCGGGACCTCCGCCACGCCGTCCGAGACCGGCAGGACCACCAGATCGCCCTGCCCGACCGAGCACATGACGAGCCGCCAGCCGGCCGGCGGCCAGCCGGTGGCGATCCGGACCAGGGCCGGTGGCCGCAGCAGGAGCACGATCAGGGCGATGGTCAGCACGGCCACCACGAGCAGCCCGCGCCACCACGGGCGGCGCCGGGCGGGCCGGAGGAGCGAAACCGGGTGGTGGTCGCCCGCCTCCGTAGGGGTACCCCGGGAGGCGGCCGCAGGGCCCCCGGATCCGGGGCACCCGACGGGCCCCGGCTCCACCGCCGCCCCGGCCGGTGCCGGTAGCAGCAGCGGCGCGGCCCAGCAGGCCGCCGCGATCGCCACGGCCAGCGTCACCGCGCCGGGCCAGCCCGGAGTCCAGGCGAGTTCGGCGCCGGGCAGCGCGGCACCGAACCGGGCGACACCGGCGAGCCACTCGGTCGGCAGGGCCGCCAGCTCCGCCAGGACCCGCGCCGCGGCCGGCCAGACCGGCGCCACCACCAGGGTGCCGAACCCCAGCAGGGTGGCGGGAGTCACCGCCAGCTCGGCGAGCATGTTGCACGGGACGCCCACCAGACTCACCCGGGGCGCCAGCAGCACCGCCGCCGGGGCGCACAGCGCCTGCGCCGAGGCCGCCGCCGCCACCGCACCCGCCAGATGGTGCGGCCACCCTCGCGCGCTGAGCGCGGCCGTCCATCGCCGACCCAGTGTCAGCAGGCCCAGGGTGGCGAGCGAGGAGAGCAGGAAGCCGTACGAGCGAGCGAGGAAGGGATCGGCCAGCAGCAGCACCAGCACGGCCCCGGCCAGCGCCGGAACGGCCTGCCGGGGACGGCCGGTGGCCAGCGCCAGCAGCCCGACCAGCCCGGTCGCGGCCGCCCGGAGCACGCTCGGATCGGGCCGGCAGAGCGTCACGAACGCCAGCGTCAGCACCGTCCCGAGCAGGGCCGAGACGCGGAGTGGGACCCCCAGCAGCGCTGCCAGGCCGCCGCGCTCGGCGGTACCCACCCGGCCCGGTGTGCCGAGCAGGACGGCGAGGACGATCGACAGGTTGGCGCCGCTGACGGCGGTGAGGTGGACCAGGTCGGTACTGCGGAAGGCCTCGTCCAGCTCCTCCGGCATCGCCGAGGTGTCTCCGATCACCAGGCCGGGCAGTAGTGCCCGCACGTCCGGCGACAGGCCCTGGCAGGCGCGCCGCAGACCGGCGCGCAGGCGCCCGGCGATCCGCTGGGCCGTGCCGGGGCGGGCGAGCAGCCGAGGCGACCCCTCGGCGAGCAGCACGGCGCCGGTGTCCGCGCTCCCCTCCCGCGCGGGGAGCACCTGGGCCTCGACCGCGAGCCGGGTGGACGGCAACAGGTCCTGCCACGCGGGCACGTCCGCGGCGCGGACCAGGACGGTGACGGGCGTCCGGGTACGGATGCGGGTGGCGGCGGGGGTCGCCGCGGGGTCGCCCGGGCGGGTCGGCGAGGGGAGAACGGCCACCTCGTCGGCGGTGGCGGCCACGGTGAGCAGGGTCTGTCCGGGGGCGGTGCCACGGGCGTGGGTGGTGCGAGTGCGTGGATCACCGGTGATGGTGAGGTCGGCGATCGCCCGAGGGCGGGCCGGCGAACCGCGGTTCGGGGCACCGGCGCCCGCGGTGCGGGCCAGCGCGGGAAGCGGGCCGCGGTGCAGGTCGGCGGTGTGCAGCACCGTGCAGGCGGTGGCCGCCGCGGCGGTCAGCAGCACGGCGGCGGCCAGCACCCGGCCCGGGCGCCAGGCCGATCGGTGACGTCGAAGGCAGCCGAACAGCAGGACCGCGGCGAGCAGGGCGGCCAGCCCGGCGACCCCGAGGAGCGGGGGTGCGTACCGGGCGTCGACGTCGGGCAACAGGGCCGCGAGGCACCAGGCGGTGACGGTCGGCAGCAGCAGCCGGAGGTCGGCCTCGCCCCGGGGGTGCGGGGTGGGGGCGAGAGCGCCGGTGGTCGGCGGCAGGGGGTCGGGAGCGGGCGCGGGCGGGACGGCGGGGGTGGGCGTCATGTCCTTCCGGCCTCTCCGGTGGCGGGTGGTCGAGGTCGTAGCGGGTGGGCGGGATCAGAGGGTGAGCAGCGGTTTCAGGTCGGCGAACTTGCGTTCGCCGATGCCGCTGACCTGGCGGAGCTGGTCGATCGTGCGGAAGCCGCCGTGGGAGTCCCGGTAGTCGACGATGTGCTGGGCGAGGACCGGGCCGACGCCGGGAAGCGCGTCGAGTTGGGCCGCGGTCGCGTGGTTCAGGCTCACCGGCGCCCGCGGGCCGACCCCCGTGGTGGCACCGCCCGGTGGTGGGGTCGGCGCGCCGACCAGGACCTGCTCGCCGTCGGTGAGCATCCGGGCCAGGTTGAGCCCGTCCGTGTCGACCCCGGGCAACGGGCCGCCGGCGGCCCGGACCGCGTCGGCGACCCGCGATCCCGCCGAGAGGGACAGCACACCCGGGTGGGCGACCTTCCCGGCGACGTCGACCACGACCTCGCCGGCGGGCCGGCCTGCCGAGCCGTCGGCGGTGGGGTGCGCGGCGGTGCCGGGGAGCGACTCGGACGGTTGGTCCGCCGCACCGCTCGGGAGCGCCGGAGCGTCGGGACGGCCGCTGAGCTGCCGGGCCGCGCCGACGGTCGTGGCGGAGGCCACCGGGACGGCGACCGCCTGCGGCCGGCCGAGCCAGAAGTGCTGGACCGCGTACGCCACCGCGAGCAGGAGCAGCACGGTGAGGCCGAGCAGGGCCCGGCGGTCCGCCCAGAGCAGCGGCTGAAGTGACGGGGGCAGCCGGGACCGGGGGCGGGTGCTCCGGACCGCGACGGGTGCGGGTTCCGTGGGCGCAGTGGACGGGACCGTGGCCGCGGTGGGTGGGACGGGCGAGGTGGGCGGATCGGGGTGGTCGGGCGGCGCGGGCGGCCCCGGTGCCCTGCCGGGGTCGGCGGAGCCCGGCACGGGCGGTGGCTCGGCGAGGTGGACGCCGTCCGGCTCCGGAAGTGCGGGCGCGGGCGGGTGGCGCCGGCGGCCCGGACCGTAACCGTGCGGCCAGTCGTCCGGCAGCGTGGGCGGACCCGGCGCCGCGGCGGGGGCTTCACCGGGCGAGCCGACGAGCCGGGCCATCCGCTGCCGGGCGACCTCGGCGGCCTCCTCGCGCCGGGCTCGGACGGGGTGGAGTGTGCTGCTGAGAGTGGTGCTGACGCTTCGCATGGCCACGACGGTAGGCCGGGCGGCGACGGCGACGCCGAACTCGTTGAATTCCTGTGGATAAACCGGGGGTTGTGGACAACCCTTGACGTCGGTCCGACCCGGCTCAGCGCGGCGCGAGGACCACCGCGAGCAGCCCCGGCCCCACGTGCGCGCCGATCACCGCGCCCACCTCACCCACGTACAGCTCGCGCAACCCCGGCACCCGCTCGCGCAAGCGCTCGGCAAGCGGCTCCGCCCGGTCCTCGGCGGCGAGATGGTGGACCGTCACATCGACCTCCCCCTCGCCCGCCTGCTCCACCACCAGCTCCTCCAGCCGAGCGATCGCCCGGGAGGCGGTCCGGACCTTCTCCAAGGGCTCGATCCGCCCGCCCGACAGGTGCAGCAGCGGCTTCACCGCGAGCGCCGAGCCGAGCAGCGCGCGGGCCGTCCCGATCCGGCCGCCGCGCCGCAGGTGTTCGAGCGTGTCGACGTAGAAGAAGCCGTGCGAGCGGCCGGCCCGCCGCTCGGCCGCGGCGGCCACCTGGTCCAGCCCCTGCCCGGTCGCCCGGGCCTCGGCGGCGGCCAGCACCGCGTAGCCGAGCGCCATCCCGACCATCCGGCTGTCCACCACCCGCACCGGGATCTCCGACTCGGCCGCCGCCATCCGGGCCGCCTCGCAGGTCCCGGAGAGTTCGGCGGAGAGGTGCACGGAGACGACGCCCTCGGCGCCCGCCTCGGCGGCGGCGCGGTAGGCGGCGGCGAAGGTCTCGGGGTTGGGCCGCGAGGTGGTCACCCGGCGCCTGGCGCGCAGCGCCTCGGCGACGTCCTTGGGCGAGATCTCCACGCCTTCGGTCAGCACCTCGTCGCCCACCACGACGCTCAGCGGCACCACCGCGATCCCGTGCCGGTCGACGGCTTCCTGAGGCAGATAGGCCGTGGAGTCAGTGACGAGAGCGAGGTCGGCGGGCATGAGCCGGAGGTTACTCCCCGAAGGTCCGGGACGACAGCGCAGGCCGGAGGGCGAACGGGCAGGGCCCGAGGCCGGGGCGGTCAGCCGGTCGACGACCCCGGTGCGGGCTTGCGCAGCCGCTGGGCGAGGCGGGCGAGCGGCTCGCCCAGACCGAGCACGTCCTCCGCGCTCGCCCGGTCCACGGCGGCGGCGATGCCGGCGCGGGCCTCCGCACCGGACGACGGCCCGCCGAACGACGTGCCACCCGCCCCGGCGCCGGCAGCGGCCCCCGCGGCGGCGCGCCCCGCGGACGCACCCGCCGGCCCCCCGGTGTCCCAGTGCCGCAGCGCCCCCGCCTCGCTCTCGCACTCCGCGCTCAGCCGGCTCAGCTCGTCCTCCGCGAACCGGTGCATCCGGTCCTGCGCCGCCCACCGCATCGACTCCGCCGACCGCGTGATCCGCTCCGCCCGCTCGCGCAGCTCGGGCAGCCTGGCCGCCACCCGGCTCGGCTCCGGCTCCCGCTCCAGCATCCGCAGCTCGCCGTCCAGCTCGGCCGCGTGCGCGTCCAGCCGGGTCAGCAACTGCAGCGCCTCGGTGAGCTGGCCGTCCGCGCCAACACCGCCCTCCAGCACCTCGCGGGTCCTGACGAGCGAGGTGCGCAGGTCCAGCCGGACGGCCGCGAGCTCCCCCTGCGGGCCCGGCTTGGTGAAGGTCCTGGCCTTCAGCGTGACGTTCTCGACGGCCCGGCGGGCGGTGGCCTCGGTCTGCTCGACCTTGGCGGCGACGGCCTTGGTCGCCTTCACCGCCGCGACCACCAGCAGCACCACGATGCTGATCCCGATCAGGGCGGCCAGCCCGACCAGTACGCCGATCGCTTCCATGATGGTGCCGCCTTCCGCGTGGGCCGGTCCGGTGTGCAGTACCACGGTATCCGCCGGCCGGTCCGCCGGAGCGGGATGCCCGGGGTTCCCCGGGGCTGGATCAGGGGCGGATCAGGGATGTCCCTGATCCGCCCGGAACAGCGGAACGCGGGCCGGCCGCTCCTCGGGGGAGCGGCCGGCCCGCGAGCGGGTTGGCGCTACGTCAGCCGGTCACGATGTTGACCAGCTTCGGCGCCCGCGCGATCACCTTGCGCACCGGCGCCTCCCCGATCGCGGCGACCACCGCCGGGTCGGCCAGCGCCAGCGCCTCCAGCTCGGCGTCCGAGATGGTCGGCGGCACCTCCAGCCGCGCCTTGACCTTGCCCTTGATCTGGACCACGCAGGTCACCGACTCGTCGACCACGTACGCCGGGTCGGCCACCGGGAAGTCGGCGAAGGCCAGCGACTCCTGGTGCCCCAGCCGCCGCCACAGCTCCTCGGCGATGTGCGGCGCCAGCGGCGCGACCAGCAGCACCAGTTGCTCGGCCACCTCGCGCGGCGTGCTGCCGCGCTTGACCAGGAAGTTGTTCAGCTCGATGGCCTTGGCGACCGCCGTGTTGAAGCGCAGTCCGGCCATGTCGCCGCGGATGCCGTCGATCGCCTTGTGCAGCGCGCGCAGCGTCGGCTCGTCGGCCGGCTCGTCGGTGACCACCAGCTCGCCGGTGCTCTCCGAGACGACGTTGCGCCACAGCCGCTGCAGGAAGCGGTACGAGCCGACCACCGCGCGGGTGTCCCACGGCCGCGAGACGTCCAGCGGGCCCATCGCCATCTCGTACAGCCGCAGCGTGTCGGCACCGTACTCGTCGCAGATCTGGTCCGGGGCGACCGCGTTCTTCAGCGACTTGCCCATCTTGCCGGCCTCGCGCCTGACGGCCTGGCCCTGCCAGAAGTACCCGCCGTCGCGCTCCTCGATCTCGGCGGCCGGCACCGGGAAGCCGCGGTCGTCGCGGTAGACGTCGGCGGTGATCATGCCCTGGTTGAACAGCTTGTGGAACGGCTCGACCGAGGAGACGTGGCCCAGGTCGTGCAGCACCTTGTGCCAGAACCGCGCGTACAGCAGGTGCAGCACCGCGTGCTCGGCACCGCCGACGTACAGGTCGACGCCACCGGCCGGCTTCTGCTCGGTCGGGCCCAGCCAGTACCGCTCGTTGGCCGGGTCGACCACTCGCTCCGGGTTGACCGGGTCGACGTAGCGCAGCTCGTACCAGCAGGAACCGGCCCAGTTGGGCATGGTGTTGGTCTCGCGGCGGTAGCGCTTGACGCCGTCGCCCAGGTCCAGCTCGACGTTGACCCAGTCCTCGTTGCGGGACAGCGGGGTCTTCGGCGAGCTGGCCGCGTCGTCCGGGTCGTAGGTGTGCGGAGAGTAGTCCTCCACCTCGGGGACCTCGACCGGCAGCATCGACTCGGGCAGCGCGTGCATCACGCCGTCCTCGTCGTAGACGATCGGGAACGGCTCGCCCCAGTACCGCTGGCGGCTGAACAGCCAGTCGCGCAGCCGGAAGTTGACGGTGCCCTCGCCGATACCGCGCTCGGTCAGCCAGGCGGTGATCCGGGCCTTGGCCCCGGTCACCGACAGGCCGTCCAGTGAGATCTCGCCGTTGGCCGAGCCGACGATCGTCGAGTCGTAGGTGTCGAAGGCGTCGTCCCAGCTCAGCGGGTCATCGCCGCGCCCGTCGGTCGGCTGCACCACGCAGCGCATCGGCAGCGAGAAGGCCCGGGCGAAGGCGAAGTCGCGGTGGTCGTGGGCCGGCACCGCCATGATCGCGCCGGTGCCGTAGCCCATCAGCACGTAGTCCGCGATGAAGACCGGGACCGGCTTGCCGGTGACCGGGTTGGTCGCGTAGGCACCGGTGAAGACGCCGGTCTTGACCTTGGCGTCCATCTGCCGCTCGACGTCCGACTTCGCGGCGGCGGCGGTCCGGTAGGCGGCGACCGCCTCGGCCGGGGTGTGCGCCTCGCCCTTCCAGTCGTTGTGGGTCTCGGCCGGCCAGGCGGCCGGGACGATCGCGTCGACCAGCTCGTGCTCGGGGGCCAGCACCATGTAGGTGGCGCCGAACAGGGTGTCGGGGCGGGTGGTGAAGACGGTGATCGCCCGGTCACCGGCGACCGGGAAGTCCACCCGGGCGCCCTCCGAGCGGCCGATCCAGTTGCGCTGCTGCAGCTTGATCGCCTCGGGCCAGTCCAGCTGGTCCAGGTCGGCGATCAGCCGGTCGCCGTAGGCGGTGATCCGCATCATCCACTGGCGCAGCTTGGACTTGAAGACCGGGAAGTTGCCGCGCTCCGAGCGGCCGTCCGCGGTCACCTCCTCGTTGGCCAGCACGGTGCCCAGGCCGGGGCACCAGTTGACCGGCACCTCCTTGGCGTACGCCAGCCGGTACTCGCCCAGCAGCTCGTCCCGCTCGACTCCGGACAGCTCCGCCCAGGCGCGGCCGTCCGGGGTGGGCCGGGCGCCGCTCTCGAACTGGGCGATCAGCTCGGCGACCGGGCGGGCCCGGCCGGCCTCGGTGTCGTACCAGGAGTTGAAGATCTGCAGGAAGATCCACTGGGTCCAGCGGTAGTACTCCGGGTCGATGGTGGAGATCGACCGGCGCGCGTCGTGGCCCAGGCCCAGCCGGCGCAGCTGGGAGCGCATGTTGGCGATGGCGGCCTCGGTGGAGACCCGCGGGTGCACGCCGGTGGCGACCGCGTGCTGCTCGGCGGGCAGGCCGAAGGCGTCGTAGCCCAGGGTGTGCAGGACGTTGTGCCCGGTCATCCGCTGGTAGCGGGCGTAGACGTCGGTGGCGATGTAGCCCAGCGGGTGCCCGACGTGCAGACCGGCCCCGGACGGGTACGGAAACATGTCCATGATGAAGCTGTGCGGCTTCGTGGCGAAGTCGCCGGCGGCGGGATCGGCCAGCGGTCCGGCCGGGTTGGGCGCGTTGAACGTCCCTTCCTTCTCCCAGACGTCCTGCCAGCGTGACTCGATGTCGGCTGCCAGGGCGGCGGAGTATCGGAACGGCTCGGTGGCGGGCTCGGTGGCTCCGGCGGCAGGGGTCGTCTCGCTCATGGTCCTTCAGGCTCCATCTGTCAGATTGCGAATCGTCAGCCGGCGGGCCGCGCCGCCGCGGTGACCGCGGCGCGCCCGGGCAGCCGCGGAAACTGGCCGGGGAAACAAAAAAGCCCCTCGCAGGAGGGGACGCCACGCTGACTCCGGCGCTGCCCTGACGGGTCGGCCGGTGCTGGTCAGCGCGGCCGGCTAAGAAGCAGGCGCACGGTTCGCATGGGGTCAGGGTACCCCAGGCACGCCGGGGCCGTGGCGAGCGGGCCGCCACGGCCCCGGGCAGTGCGGGCCCGTTCAGTCCCGGGGGGCCAGCCGCTGGTCGCGGATCTCCGCCCAGCGCAGCGAGTCCCGGATCCCGTCGGCGATCCCGAACTCCGGCTCCCAGCCGAGCAGCCGCTTGGCCCGGTCACTGCGGGTGAACGCGCCGGCCACGTCGCCCGGCCGCCGCTCGGTCTCGACCACCGCGACCGGCCGCTCCACCACGCTGTTGAACGCCGTGACCAGCTCGGTCACGGTGGTCCCGGTGCCGGTCCCCAGGTTGATCACGGACGAGCGGACCGGGCCGGCCAGCACCTCGTCGAACTTCCGCAGCGCGGCCACGTGCGCGGCGGCCAGGTCCCAGACGTGCACGTAGTCGCGGATCCCCGAGCCGTCCCGGGTCGGGTAGTCGGTCCCGGTGATCCGGAACGGCACGCCCTCCTCGTGCGCCTCGATCAGCTTGCCGAGCGCGTGGCTGGGCCGGCGCACCTGGAGACCGGTGCGCAGCTCGGGGTCGGCGCCGATCGGGTTGAAGTAGCGCAGCGACAGGATCCGGATCGGCTCGCCGGCCGCGATGTCCGCGAACATCCCCTCGCAGACCGCCTTGGTCCGCGCGTACGGGCTCTGCGGGGCGATCACGGACTCCTCGTCGACGCTGAAGTCCTCGCCGGGCTGGTAGATCGAGCCGGAGGAGCTGAAGATCATCCGACCGCAGCCGTTGCGGATCAGGTGGCCGACGAACTCCAGGCTCTTGGCGACGTTGGCCCGGTAGTAGCCGACCGGGTCGCCGACCGAGTCGGGGACCACGATCAGCGCGGCGCAGTGCACCACCGCGGCGATGTCCGGGTGCTGGGCGAAGATCCGGTCGACCAGCTCGCCGTCCGCGATGTCGCCCTGGTAGAAGGCCCGGCCGTCGGTGAACTCACGGCGGCCGGTGACCAGGCTGTCCAGCACGACCGGGGTGAACCCGGCGTCCAGGCAGGCCGAGCCGACGGTGCTGCCGATGTAACCGGCGCCGCCGGAGATCAGTACCTTCATGGAGATGGGCCACCCTTCCTGTCCGCCCGATCGCGCGGGCTGCCGGCACCGAGCCTAACCGGCGGCCGGTGACGGTCCCGCCACGGCGGCTAGGACGCCCGGCGCAGCTCGGCGTCGAGGTCGCGCAGCGCCCGGGCGACCCGGCCGGACTGCATGCCGGCGGCCAGCCGGCGGGCCTGGTCGGCGGTCCGCACGGCCGCCTCGCGCTCCCCCGTCTGCCGGTACGAGTCGGCCAGTCGGACCAGCAGCAGTGCCCGGGCCCGGGCCCGCTCGGCGGTCAGCCCGCCGACCGCCGTGTCCAGCAGCGGCCGGGCCCGCCCGTGGTCGCCCAGCAGCAGGTAGGCCTCCCCCACCATCCCGGCCAGGTCGGCCCGCTCCAGCGGCTGCTCCGGGTCGTCCCCGAGCTCGCCGAACGCCCGCTCGGCGGCCGCCTCGGCACCGTCCCGCTCGCCGCGCCGGGCGTGCGCCCGGGCGATCCGCCCCAGCTGGAGCGCCCGCTCGCACGGGGTGGCCCGCGGGCCGGCCACCTCCAGCGCGGCGCCCAGCATCGCCACCGCGTCCAGGCCGCGGGCGACCGGGTTGTGGGTGGCCTGCACCGCCAGGCAGCCCACCACGCTCAGCCCGAGCCGTAGGTCGCCCGAGACGTGCGCGGCCCGCAGCGCGGCGACGAAGGCGCGCTGCGCGGCGGCCTCGTTGCCCAGGTCGAAGTTGGCCCAGCCGACCAGCCGGGCCAGCCGCCCGGCCGCCCCGTACAGCGAGCGGCCCAGCCTCTCGTCCCAGGCGTACGAGCCCAGCTCCAGCAGCTTGCCGGCCATCGCCAGCTCGGACCGGGCCGCGCCGACCACCAGGCCACCGCCGCAGCAGCGCTCCAGCCGCTGCTTGCCGTCGTGGCTGCGCCGCAGGTCGGCCAGCTGCTCGGGGGCGATCGCCAGCGCCCCCTCGCCGCCGGTGACCCGGGGCGGCGGCGAGGCCCAGTGCCGGGCCGCCCGCTCCAGCTCGTCGCCGCGGAAGAGGTCCGTCAAGCGGACCGGCGCGGCGTCCGCCCCGGCCTCGCGCAGCGCGGTCTGCGCGGTGTCGGCGGTCCACGGGTCGGTGAGCAGCCGGGGCGAAAGCACCTTGGCGCCGCGGTGGCTGCCCATCCGTCCCCAGAGCTGCTCGTAGGTCACCGCGATGCCGGCGGCCCGGCTCAACACCTCACAGACGGTCTGGTCGTGCGGGGCCCTCGGCACCATGCCGCGGTCGCGCCACTTGTAGGGCGCGGTGGAACTGATCGCCATCGCCGGCGGCAACATCAGGTTGACCTCGCGGGCCAGCCGCTCGGGGCTCCAGACGAGCTGGTGCAGCAGCCGGGCCAGCTCTTCGTTCCGCTTGCGCGCGAGGTCGGCCATGGGGACGACGTTAGCGGCCGCGCGGGTTCAGGACACTTGCGCTACCAGGTTAAGTGACTCTCCGTGCTCATATACAGCCGAACGGCCCAGTACATTCACCCGGTTTGGTCCGCTTCACCGGTAGTGGCGTTACCGAGCGTGCTCATTCGCCGTAACACAGCCCGAAACTCCCTGGCTCTCCCGGAAGCGGTGACCTCTTGCTGCGCTCTGCCACTCTGCTCCACCCCCTCGCCGGGCCGCCGACCACACCCAGGCCACGCCGGCGGATCGGCCGCCGCCGGGGCCTGGTGGCGGCCGCCGTGGTGCTCAACCAGCTCGCCTACGGGTCGGTCTACTCCTGGAGCATCCTCTCCGCGGGCCTGCAGTCCCCGCACAGCGGCTTCGCACTGGGCCGGGACGAGGCCGGGCTGCCGTTCGCCACCATGCACGCCCTGGTCTTCCTCGGCACCGTGCTGGGCGGCGTGCTGATGGGCCGCCGCGCGCCGCGCGGGATCGCGCTGCTGGCCGGGGTGCTCTACGCCGGCGGGTTCCTGCTGGCCGGCTGCGCGGACGGCCGGGGCGACTTCTGGCTGGTGCTGCTGGGCTACGGCGTGGTCAGCGGGTTCGGGCTGGGCCTGGGGTACATCGTGCCGACCACCCTGCTGCAGCGCTGGTTCCCCTCGCACCGGGCGCTGGCGGCCGGGGTGGCCACCGGTGGCTTCGGGCTCGGTTCGGTGCTCGGCGCGCCGCTGATGCGCGCGCTGGTGGCGCACTACTCCGCCGACCCGGCCCGCGCGCTGCTGGTCCTCGGCGGCCTCTTCCTGCTGACCACCCTGACCGGCGCGGCGTTCTTCCGGAACCCGCCGAAGCCGGCGGTCCTCCCCGCGCAGTCCGCCGCCCCGGGCCACCGGCCCGGCCAGGCGCTGCGCACGCCGCAGTGGTACCTGCTGACCCTGATCCTGCTCTGCAACACCGCCGCCGGGATCAGCATGCTGGCGGTGGTCGCCCCTGCGGCCGGCAGCCTGACCGGCCTCAGCCCGACCGCCGCGGCCGCACTGACCGGCGCTCTGGGCGTCTTCAACACCGTCGGCCGCCCGCTCTGGGGCTGGCTCTCCGGGCGCACCGGGCTGATGGCCGCCTTCGTGCTGATGCTGCTCACCCAGGGCCTCGGCCTGATCGCGCTCTCCCAGGTCGGCTCGCCGGCGCTCTTCCTGCCACTGGCCGCGCTGGTCTGCCTCTCCTTCGGCGGCGGGTTCGCCACCATGCCGGCCGCGGCCTCCGAGTTCTTCGGCCTGGCGCACGCCGGCGCGATCTACGGGCTGATGCTGGTCGGCTGGAGCCTCGCCGGGATCGCCGGGCCGCTGCTGGTCTCCCGACTGGCCGCGGACTCGGGCTACCGGACCGCGTTCCTGGTGCTCGGCGCGATCACCGTGGCCGCCGCGGCGCTGCCGCGCCTGACGTCCCGTCCGAAGCCGCTGCCGGCCCGTTCGGTCTGAAGCAGCGGCACGGACGAACGGCCGAGGGCCGCCTCCCGGTACGGGAGGCGGCCCTCGGCCGACTGTGGAGCTACGGGGAATTGAACCCCGGACCTCTTGCATGCCATGCAAGCGCTCTACCAACTGAGCTACAGCCCCATGTGCATTTTTTTGCCACCGGCGGTTTCCCGCGGCGACACGTCTTACTTTACACGGTCGGCGGGGTGCTCCACGAATCGGTTCCCGCACCGCCCCGGCCGGGCGACGCACCCACCGGACCGGACGACGACGAAGGCCGGTACCCGTCGGGTACCGGCCTTCGATCCGTTGTGGAGCTACGGGGAATTGAACCCCGGACCTCTTGCATGCCATGCAAGCGCTCTACCAACTGAGCTACAGCCCCGCGACACGCCAGGCCCTCACGGACCCCGGGTGCGGAGTGGAGCTACGGGGAATTGAACCCCGGACCTCTTGCATGCCATGCAAGCGCTCTACCAACTGAGCTACAGCCCCTCGGAGGAAGCCCCGCCGCCCGGACCGGGCCGCGTTCTTTCCTGCGAACGAGGAAGACTCTAGCTGGTCAGGCCCGGAACTACGAAATCCCGGGGTCCAGGCCGTCCACTCCCGCTGAGGCCGGGCCTCAGGTGTCGTCGCCCATCACCGGCTCCGGCAGGGTGCCCGCGTTGTGCTCCAGCAGGCGCCAGCCACGGATCCCCTGGCCGAGCACCGACCAGCAGCAGTTCGACAGGCCGCCGAAGCACTCCCACTGCATCGGCTCCAGGCCGAGCAGCCGGCCGAGCATGGTGCGGATGGTGCCGCCGTGGCTGACCACGACCAGCGTGCCGTCCTCGGGCAGCTTCTCGACCGCCTCCAGGACCACCGGCACCGACCGCTCCGCGACCTCGGTGCTCAGCTCGCCGCCACCGCGCCGCACCGGCTCGCCACGGCCGTGCGCCGCGTACTGCTCGGGGTAGCGGGCCCGGATCTCGGCGTTGGTCAGGCCCTGCCACTCGCCGGCGTAGGTCTCCCGCAGGCCCTCGTGGTGGCTCACCTCCAGCCCGGTCAACCGGGCCAGCTCACCCGCGGTGTCGACGGCCCGCTGCAGGTCGGAGGAGATCAGCCGGTCCGGGCGCAGTCCGGCGAGCAGCCGGGCGGCCCGCTTGGCCTGGGCCAGCCCGGCCTCGGTCAGCGGGATGTCGGTGCTGCCCTGGAAGCGCGACTGCAGGTTCCAGGAGGTCTGGCCGTGCCGCCAGAAGACGATCCGCGGTCCCCCCGCCCGGCCGGTCAGCTGAAGTCCTGGATGAAGCCGACGGCGTTGCCCGCCTGGTCGGTGACGGCCTCCTCCGGACGGTTGCGGGTGGCCAGCGCGTCCTCGGGGAGCGGCAGCTCGGGGCAGTCCTTCCAGAGCCGGTCCAGCGAGTAGAAGGAGCGCTCCTCGGCGTGCTGGACGTGCACCACGATGTCCAGGTAGTCGAGCAGGATCCAGCGGCCCTCGCGCTCGCCCTCGCGACGCACCGGCTTGATGTCCAGCCGCTCGCGCAGCTGGTCCTCGATCTCCTCGGCGATCGCCTTGACCTGGCGGTCGTTGGCGGCCGACGCGATCAGGAAGGCGTCGGTGATCGACAGCACGTCGCTGACGTCGAAGGCAATCACGTTGTGGGCCAGCTTGTCGGCCGCCGCCTGTGCGGCGACGGTGATCATTTCCTGCGAGCGGTCTGTTGCGGTCACGGTGTTCTTCCGGCTCGGTGGCGTTCTCTCGCCTCCCAGGATCTCACGCCGGCGCCGCCGGCCCGGCCGGATATCCGGGGGCCGGCTACTGCTGGGGCGGCTGGTAGTCCTTTCCGAGCACCACCAGGATGTCCACGGTCTGCGGGTTGGTCGTCTTCTGGACCGCGCTCGGCGGCAGGTTGAGGGTGGTCGCCAGCGCCTTCGCGGCGGCCGCCCGGGAGTCGTCGGTGTAACGGATCTCGGTGCTGGCCTGCGGGCTGGGCGCGGTGCCCCCGCCGGCCACGAAGTTCAGGCCCGCGTTGATGATCTGGATCTGGGCGGCCTGCGCCGCCTGGGCGTTGCCGCTGGCGTCCAGGATGCCGACCCGGGCCGGGGCGTTGGTCACCGCGGCGGCGTGCACGGTGCCGCCGAGCACCTGGCTGACCACCGGGCCGGCGGTGTTGGCGTCCAGCGAGCCGTCCGACTTCACCGGCAGCGTGGTGGAGCCGAAGTGGCCGGCCTTGGCCTGCTGGGCGAGCTCGGTGAGGAGCCCGGCCAGCGCCTTCGCGGGCAGCGACGGGTCCAGCACGGCGTTCATCCGGTTCACGTCGTCGGTGGTGTCCGGCAGGTCGGTGGGCAGGGTGTTGATCAGCGCGTCGAGCACCTGACCGAACCGGGCCAGCCGGGCGTCCGGGCCCTCGCCGGGCGCCTGGTAGGTGGCGTAGGCCACCGCGGCCTGGCCGGTCAGGGTGCGCTGGCTACCCTGCTCGACCAGCACCTTGCCGTCCGGGCCGAGGATCTGGGCGTTGGTGTCCACCTTGATCCCACCGAGCTGGGAGACCAGCAGTTGCAGGTAGGGGGTGTCCAGCCGCCAGGTGCCGGCCACCGGGGCGCCGAGCAGGCTGCTCAGGGCGTCCCGGGTGGGGGCCGCGCCGAGCGCGTCCAGCGCCTTGTTGACCGGGGTGGCGGGCGATTCACCGGTGGGCGGCAGCATCAGGTCGTCCGGCAGCAGCAGGGCCGAACCCTTGTGCCCGGCGGCGTCGTTGACCAGCAGTGCGGAGCTGACGTTGCCCTGCAGGTCGCGCAGGTGGACGACGATCACGCTGCGCGACCCGGCGGCCGCCGCGGCGCTCTGCGAGCCGCTGAAGGCGCCGGTGTACCAGAGGTAGCCGGCGCCGCCGCCGGCCAGCAGCACCAGGGTCACCGCCGCGCCGATCACCCGGGTGCGCAGCCTGCGGCGGCGCTCGTCACGCCGCTCGGTGCGCGACTCGGCGAACTTCAGCCAGTCGATGACGTCCTCGGACTCCTCGGCCGGTTCGTCGACGAAGGTGAACTCGCCGGTCTGGTACGGGTCCTGGCCACCCTCCCGGGTCTGCTGCGGGATGTTGCGGCGGCCGCCGACCTGCTCGGACGGGGTACTCGCCGACTCCGCCCCGGGAGCCGGGCGCGGGCGCGGGGGCACCGGCGTGACGGGGGCGGCGGGGGCGACCGGAGCGGCGGGCGCCTGGTAGGCCTGCTGCTGGTAGGCCTCGTAGACGGGCTGTTGCTGCTGGTACGGGTCGTACGGCTGCTGGTAGTAGCCCTGCTGCTGCCCGTACCCGTCGTAGACCGGCTGCTGTTGCTGCTGGTACGGGTCGTACGGCTGCTGCTCGTACCCCTGCTGCTGGTAGGGCTGGACGTACCCCTGCTGCTGCCCGTACCCGTCGTAGACCGACTGCTGCTGGTACGGGTCGTACGGCTGCTGCTCGTACCCCTGTTGCTGGGCCTGCGGGTGCTGCCCGCCGGACCAGTCGCCGTTCTCGGGCCCCCTGCGGTCTGCCGTTCCGGTCACGCCGTCCCTCAAGGTCTTCCGTGTGGGCCGGGCTGCCGCCCCGCCGTCGTACGTCCGCAGCCTGCCGGATCAGCCGGCGTTCCTGTAGAGCGCCCGCTTGTCGATGTAGCGGACCACTCCGTCCGGGACCAGGTACCAGACCGGCTCGCCCTTGGCCACCCGGTCCCGGCAGTCCGTGGAGGAGATGGCCAGCGCGGGCACCTCGACCAGCGACACCCGGCCGGCGGGCAGGCCGGCGTCCGAGAGCGTGTGCCCCGGACGGGTGCAGCCGATGAAGTGGGCGAGCGAGAAGAGCTCCTCGGCGTCGCGCCAGGAGAGGATCTGGGCGAGCGCGTCCGCGCCGGTGATGAAGAACAGGTCGGCGTCGGGGTGCAGGGCGCGCAGTTCGCGCAGGGTGTCCACGGTGTAGGTGGGGCCCTGGCGGTCGACGTCGATCCGGCTGACCGAGAACTGCGGATTCTCGGCGGTCGCGATCACCGTCATCAGGTAGCGGTCCTCGGCGGACGAGACCGTCGTGTCACTCTTCTGCCACGGCTGCCCGGTCGGCACGAAGATCACCTCATCGAGGTGGAACGCGCTGGCGACCTCACTGGCGGCGACCAGGTGGCCGTGGTGGATCGGGTCGAAGGTCCCGCCCATCACGCCGAGCCGCTCGCGCCGCCGGTTCGCTGTCGGCCTGCTCTCTCCCATGCCGCCACACCTTACGCGACCCGAATGGCAGCCGATCGCCCCGCCCACCGCGTACGCCGAAGGGAGCGTCCGGTGGACCGGGCGCTCCCCTGCGGACCGCGCGGGTCAGCGGTCCTTGTTGAACCGGGTGGTGATGAAGAGCAGCAGCAGCAGGATGAAGAGCGCGCTACCGCCGGTCAGCGCCGGCTGCAGGCTGGGGTGGTTGCCCCCCTCGGCGAGGGTGCTGAGGGCGGGCAGAGCGGCGTGGGTCATGATCGGCAGGGCCTTCTCGACTCGGTGGCGGGCCAGCGCGCGGGTCCCGGCGACCGGGACGGCCGCGGGGTCATCGTACGGGGCCGCTCACGGCAACCGCTCGGCGGCTCCCCGCGTCTGACCTTGGGTGAGGTGTCACTCGTCGTCGCGGTGGGCCCGCACCATGATCCACGCCAGCAGGCAGACGCCGACCATCGAGCCCAGCACGACAAGGCGCAGGAAGAGACCCGGGCCCGGAGCATTGGAGATCGCTGCCAGGTTCACCAGGGCTTCAGGGGACATCGGGGGAGCTCCTAGGGGTGTTGTCGCTGGGAAATCCAGCGTAGCCCCGGGTCTCCCGGCCGGCAGTCACCGCCCCCGCAGGTCGTACGCTGAGCCCGGGGACGAGTACGCAGGGCAGACACGTTGTCGAGCAGCGGGGGCCGGCAGACCGCCGGGACCGGCGTCGAGCAGGAGGTACTCAGAACATGACCACGTCCAACCGCGGCAGTGACCGACCCGACACCGGCGACAACACCCCGAGCAGGCGGCGGCAGCGCTTCGCCGGCATCTCCACCCGGGCCTGGGAGCACCCGGCCGACCGCTCCGCGCTGGTCGCGCTGCGCCGGCTGAGCGGCTTCGACGAGGTCCTGAAGAAGCTGGCCGGTCTGGTCTCCGAGCGCAGCGTCCGGCTGATGTTCCTGGCCACGGCGGTGAAGACCTCCGAACGCCAGTTCCCGGAGCTGTACGACATGGTCCGGGACGCGGCGTACACGCTGGACCTGGAGCGGGTGCCCGACCTCTACGTCACCCAGGATCCGGACGTCAACGCGATGTGCATCGGCATGGACAGCCCGGTCGTCGTGGTGACCACCGGCCTGGTCGAACTGATGGACGAGGAGGAGCTGCGGGCCGTGATCGGCCACGAGGTCGGCCACGCGATGTCCGGCCACGCGGTCTACCGGACGATGCTGCTGATCCTCACCAACCTGGCCAGCCGGGTCGGCTGGATCCCGCTCGGCAACCTGGCGATCACCGCGCTGGTCAGCGCGCTCAAGGAGTGGTTCCGCAAGGCGGAACTCTCCTGCGACCGGGCAGGTCTGCTGGTCGGCCAGGACCCGCAGGCGGCGATGCGCGGGCTGATGAAGCTGGCCGGTGGCCACCGGCTGGGCGAGATGAACGTGGACGCGTTCCTGGAGCAGGCCGAGGAGTACGAGAAGGCCGGCGACCTGCGCGACGGCGTGCTCAAGCTGCTCCAGGTGCTGCCACAGACCCACCCGTTCGCGGTGGTCCGGGTCGCCAAGCTGAAGCAGTGGTCGGAGGGCGAGGAGTACCGCTCGATCCTGGCCGGCGCCTACCCGCGCCGCGAGGACGACCCGGACACCTCGGTCTCCGAGCAGTGGAAGGCCGCCGCGGACTCCTACGGCAAGTCCATCAAGGACAGCAAGGACCCGCTCTTCGGCCTGCTGCGCGACATCGCGGACGGCGCCGGCTCGGTCGGCGGCAAGCTCCGCGACACCTTCGCCGGCTCGCGCGGCTCGGCTCCGCGGGACGCCGACGCCCCGCGGGACACCGACGAGAAGTAGCCGCGACCCTCACGACCCGGGCGCCAGCACCGAGCACTGCTGCCAGGCCGGCTCCGAGCGGTCGCCCGGGTTGACGGCGCCCGGCGTCCCCGCGGCCGGCTCGGCGGGCCCCGCCAGCAGCGGCTGGAGGTAGCTGGTCTGGACGCTGCCGCAGGCGGTCGGCCCGGCCTGCAGCACCGCGTCCACGGGCTGCAGCTGCCCGGCCGCGACGTCCGTCCCGTCCAGGTAGAAGTGCAGCTCACGGCGGACGGAGTAGAGGCTCACCGGCCCACTCACCGCCGTCCCGGCCGGCCGCAGGGCGTAGACCATGGTGTGGTCGGTGGTGATCTCCAGGGTGGCGGCGTCCGCCTCGGTCACCGTGACCTTGCCGGCCACCTTGACGTTGTCCGAGGCCAACGCGACCCTGGCCGGGTCGAAGCGGACCAGCCAGCCGGTCGGCTCGTGGTGCTGGTCGTCGGTGGGCGCGGCCAGGCTGTCGTCGAACTGGCCCGTCGCGGCCGGCGCCAGCAGCACCCGGACCGGCGAGGTGTCGCCCTGCACCAACACCGCCGGCGACAGCGCGGAGGCTTCCAGGTAGCGGCGCACGACGGCCAGTGCCCGGCCGACCTGGGCCTTGGAGAAGTGCGCGGTGGCGGTCGGCGCGGGCAGGCCGAGGCCCGCGGCGCCGTCCGCGTAGCCCGCCGCGGGGCTGAGCGAGCCGAACGGATCGGGCCCGGAGACCGCCGGCACGGTCGCGCCGGCCGGGGCCAGCGCGGTGATCCCGGTGGTCAGCTGGGTGCCGGCGGCCAGCCCGGTGTCCCGGCGCGGCGCGCTGATCCCGAAGTACACGGCGGCGGCGAAGGCCACCACGATGAGCAGCAGCAGGGTCAGCGCCTGCCGGGGCAGCGAGGTGAGTGGGCCGAGCCGGCGGCGGACCGGGTGCGAGAAGCCGCCGCCGAGCCGTTCCTGGGCGGAGAGCTCGGTGATCCGGGCAGCACGAACGAAGGACTCGTCGAAAACGACGGACCGATACTCGTCATCGCTTCCGGAACCGCCCTCGGGCACACCCTCCGGAGGCTCACCCGGGTCACCCATGCATCAAGGGTAGAGCCGCCGGCCGGTCCGGAACGAGGCCCGGGGAGCAGGTTCCTGGCCCGCGGGCCGGGCCGGACTCACCCGGCCGGCTGCGGCACGGCCGACACCGTCGGCCCGGCGGGGACGGCCGCCGGGATGGTGCCGACCGTGCTGGTGCCGACCTCGGGCCGCCGACCGGGCGCGCTGCCCGTGCCGCCGGTGCCCCGGTAGATGGCCGCCACCGCGACCGCCACCAGGCTGACCCCCATCACCATCACCAGCACCCAGGCCACCGGCCGGTGCCAGCGCTGCTGGGCGACCTGACCGCGCGGGCTGTAGCCCGGCCAGCGGACCGCGCGCCGGCCGCCGGTTCGCCCGGCGCCGACCCAGGGCTCGGTGTAGATCCGGTCGTCCTCCAGGCCCGAGGGGTGCGGGCGCAGCTCCAGCGGCACCCCCTCCGTCCCGAGTGGGTCCAGCCCCCAGCCCGGCACGGTCGCCTCCGGCTCCAGCCGCGCCTCGGCGGCGGCCAGTTGCCGCTCCTTGGCGCTGGGCTCGTGCACGGCGGCGGAACGGACAAAGGCCTCATCAAGGACCACGGTGGCGAACTCGTCGTCCGCACCACCGTGGTCGGCGCCGTCGGGGTACGGCAAGCCCCCCACATCCTCAGCCACGGGATTCAGCGTATTACCGGTCGCGCGATTTGTCTGTGGCTCCCGGCACTTGGAACCGGGAACCGGCTCACTCGGATCCGCTGACGGTCTGTCGGGCCTCGCCGCGGACATGACCGTCGCCGGTGACGATGTACTTGGTGGAGGTCAGCTCGGGCAGCCCCATCGGGCCCCGGGCGTGCAACTTCTGGGTCGAGATGCCGATCTCGGCGCCGAAACCGAACTCAGCCCCGTCGGTGAACCGGGTGGAGGCGTTGACGGCCACCGCGGCGGCGTCCACCAGCTGGGTGAAACGGCGGGCGGCGGCCTGCGAGGTGGTGACGATCGCCTCGGTGTGGCCCGAGGACCAGCGCCGGATGTGCTCGACCGCAGCGTCCAGCGAGGGCACCACGGCGGCGGCCAGGTCGAGCGAGAGGTACTCGGCCGCCCAGTCCTCCTCGGTGGCCGGCACGACCGTGGCCGGGCCGCCCGCCGCGGCCTCCTGCACCGCCGCGTCCCCGTGCACGGTCACCCCGGCCTCGGCCAGCGCCTCCAGCGCGAGCGGCAGGAAGGCGTCCGCGACGTCCTGGTGGACCAGCAGGGTCTCGGCCGAGTTGCAGACGCTGACCCGCTGGGCCTTGGAGTTCAGCAGGATGCCCACCGCCACCGCGAGGTCGGCCCGGGCGTCCACGTAGACGTGGCAGTTGCCGGTGCCGGTCTCGATCACCGGCACGGTGGAACCCTCCACCACCGTCCTGATCAGCGCCGCCCCACCGCGCGGGATCAGCACGTCGACCAGGCCGCGGGCGCGCATCAGCTCGGTGACCGAGTCCCGGCTCTCGCCCGGGACCAGCTGGATCGCGTCGGCCGGCAGCCCGGCGGAGGCGACGGCCTCCCGCAGCACCTCGACCAGCGCGGTGTTGGAGCGGTAGGCGGAGGCCGAGCCGCGCAAAAGCACCGCGTTACCGGACTTCAGACAGAGCGCGGCGGCGTCCACCGTGACGTTCGGGCGGGCCTCGTAGATGATCCCGACCACGCCCAGCGGCACCCGGACCTGGCGGACGTCCAGCCCGTTGGGCAGCGTGTAGCCGCGCACCACCTCGCCCACCGGGTCCGGCAGGCCGACCACCTGGCGGACGTCCGCGGCGATCGCGGCCACCCGCTCGGTGGTGAGGCTGAGCCGGTCGACCACCGACTCCGGTGCGCCGGCCGCCCGGGCCCGCTCGACGTCCTCCGCGTTGGCAGCGGTGATCTCGGCGCCGCGGGCCACCAGGGCATCGGCGATCGCCAGCAGCGCGGCGTCCTTGGCCGAGCGCGGCAGCGGGGCGAGTGCGGCGGCGGCCGTACGGGCGCGGCGCGCGGTGGCGAGGACGGGGCTGTCGGTAGTCATGCCTGCAGGGTAGTCACTTCTCCGGACCCGCCGGGCCGGTCAACCACCCGCTGAGACGGCTAGTAGGGGTGGACGCTGCCCAGCTGCGGCGGCGGATCACCGAAACCCTCCGCGACGCGCTGGTGGTAGGTGGCCCGGTCGACCACCTCGAGGCCGACGATCTCCCACGGCGGCAGCTTGGCGCTGGCCTTGTGCTCGCCCCAGAGCCGCAGCGCGATGGCAGCCGCGTCATGCAGGTCGCGGGCCTGCTCCCAGTAGCGGATCTCGGCGTGGTCGGCCGCGTAACGGGCCGTCAGGAAGAACGAGTGGTCGTGCGCCAGCCGCTCCAGCGAGGCCCGCAGCGCGGCCAGCGGGGTGGCCTCGCCCGCGACGCTGAGCACCACGTGCCAGAGCCGGCCCTGCTCGGTCCCCTCCACGGCGTCGCTCGGCCGCGCGACCTCGCCGGGCTGGCCCGTGCCGGTCCCCGGGCGCAGCTCACGGACGGTGGCGCCGCGCTCCCCCGCGGTCCGTCCCGGGCTCCGCGGCCCGGCCGTCGCTCCGGGCAGCGCCCCCATGCGCCTGCGTCCCACCGGCGGCCTCCTGTCCGACGCTGCTCCCGTCAGCCCCGCAGCACGACCAGGTCGTCCCGGTGGATGACCTCGCGCTCGTAGGCGGCGCCGAGTTCCTGGGCCAGGTCTCGCGTCGACCGGCCGAGCAGGCGCGGCAGCTCCCTCGCATCAAAGTTGACCAGCCCACGCGCGACGATGTGGCCGTTTTCGGCAAGAAGGTCCACCGGATCACCCGCGGCGAAGTCGCCGTCCACCCCGGTGACCCCGGCCGGCAGCAGCGATTTGCCGCCCTCCACCACCGCGCGAACCGCGCCAGCGTCCAGGTGCAGGGCGCCGCGCGGGCTGCTCGCGTGGGCGAGCCAGAGCAGCCGGTCGGCGGTCCGCGAGCCGGTCCGGGTGAAGAGCGTGCCGGTGGGACGGCCGGCCAGCGCGTCGGCGGCGTGCCGGGCGGCGGTGAGCACCACCGGGATGCCGGCGCCGGTGGCGATCCGGGCCGCCTCGACCTTGGTCACCATGCCGCCGGTGCCCACCCCGGCCTTGCCGGCGCTGCCGATCTCGATGCCGGCGAGGTCCTGCGGGCCGTGCACCTCGGCGATCCGGCTGCTGCCCGGGCGGCTCGGGTCGCCGTCGTAGAGGCCGTCCACATCGGAGAGCAGGATCAGCAGGTCGGCCCGGACCAGGTGGGCGACCAGGGCGGCCAGCCGGTCGTTGTCACCGAACTTGATCTCCGCGGTGGCCACCGTGTCGTTCTCGTTGACGATCGGGACGGCGCCCATCGCCAGCAGCTGGTCCAGGGTGCGGTAGGCGTTGCGGTAGTGGGCCCGGCGGCTGGCGTCCTCGGCGGTCAGCAGCACCTGGCCGACCCGCAGGCCGTAGCGGGCGAACGAGGCGGTGTAGCGGGCCACCAGCAGGCCCTGGCCGACGCTGGCGGCGGCCTGCTGGCGGGCCAGGTCCTTCGGGCGCCGGTCCAGCCCGAGCGGGGCCAGCCCGGCGGCGATCGCCCCGGAGGAGACCAGCACCACCTCCGGCGGCCGCGGCCGGCCGAGCACCTTGGCGAGCGCGTCCACCAGGGCGTCCACCCGGTCGGCGTCCAGCCCGCCGGCCGCCGTGGTGAGCGAGGAGGAGCCGACCTTGACCACGATCCGCCGCGCGGTCAGCACGTCCTGCCGCAGTTCCTGCTCGCTCATCAGCCGTCCCTCATGCCGTTCCGGTGCGTCTTTGCGCGCAATCTACGCGAAAAGCCGCACCGGTCCGTACCGGATATCACCCGCCGGACGTGACGGTGACTCAGTAGTCCTCGTCGTCGCCCTCGACCGCCGGGCGGCCCGAGGAGAGCGCCTCGAAGGCGAGGAACTCGGCCTCGGCGGCGTCCCGGCCCTTCTGCTTCTCGCGGCGGCGGTCGACCGCCGGGCGCGGGCTCTCGAAGCGGTGGTCCTCACCGCGCCGGCCGAGCATCTCGGCGCCGGCGGCCATGGTCGGCTCCCAGTCGAAGACCACCGCGTTCTCGTCCGGGCCGATGATGACGGTGTCGCCCTCGTGCGCGCCGACCTTCCACAGCTCCTCCTCGACGCCGAGGCGGGCCAGCCGGTCGGCCAGGTAGCCGACAGCCTCGTCGTTGCTGAAGTCGGTCTGCCGGACCCAGCGCTCCGGCTTGACGCCGCGCACCCGGTAGGCGCCGTCCTCCTCGGTGACGGTGAAGCCGGCGTCGTCCACGGCCTTGGGCCGCAGCACGATCCGGGTCGCCTCCTGGACCGGCTTGGCGGCCCGGGCGTCGGCGACGATCTTCGCCAGCGCGAAGCTCAGCTCGCGCAGCCCGGCCCGGGAGGCGGCGGAGACCTCGAAGACCTGGTAGCCGCGCTCCTCCAGGGAGGCCCGGGTCAGGTCGGCGATGTCCTGGCCGTCCGGGACGTCCACCTTGTTGAGCGCGACCAGCCGCGGCCGGTCCTCCAGGCCGCCGTACTCGGCCAGCTCGGCCTCGATGGTCTCCAGGTCGGTGAGCGGGTCGCGGCCCGGCTCCAGGGTGGCGCAGTCCAGCACGTGCACCAGCACCGAGCAGCGCTCGACGTGCCGCAGGAACTCCAGGCCCAGCCCCTTGCCCTGGCTGGCGCCCGGGATCAGCCCAGGGACGTCGGCGATGGTGTAGACCGTCTCGCCGGCGGTGACCACCCCCAGGTTGGGGATCAGGGTGGTGAACGGGTAGTCGGCGATCTTCGGCTTGGCCGCGGAGAGCACCGAGATGAGCGAGGACTTGCCCGCGCTCGGGTACCCCACCAGGGCGACGTCGGCGACGGACTTGAGCTCCATCACGATGTCGCGGGCCTCGCCCGGCTCGCCGAGCAGCGCGAAGCCGGGGGCCTTGCGACGGGCCGAGGCCAGCGCCGAGTTGCCGAGCCCGCCGCGACCGCCGGCCGCGGCGACGAAGGTGGTGCCGTGGCCGACCAGGTCGGCCAGCACGTTGCCCTGCTTGTCCAGCACCACGGTGCCGTCCGGCACCGGCAGCACCAGGTCCTCGCCGTTGGCGCCGGTGCGGTGGCCGCCCGCGCCCGGCTTGCCGTTGGTGGCCTTGCGCTTGGGCGAGTGGTGGTACTCGAGCAGGGTGGTGATGTTGGCGTCGACGACCAGGGTGACGCTGCCGCCCTCGCCGCCGTTGCCGCCGTCCGGCCCGCCGAGCGGCTTGAACTTCTCCCGGTGCACGGAGGCGCAGCCGTGGCCCCCGTTACCCGCGGCGACATGCAGTTCGACGCGGTCCACGAAGGTGGTCATGACGGTGGCCTCCAAGCCGGGGGAAGAACAACGGGGGGTGAAACAGCGAGGGTGGACCGGAATGTTCCGGTCCACCCTCCAGGATCCAACCGAGCCGCGTCAGTAACGCGGCGTCAGTGGAATCAGGCCTCGACGGCCACGATGTTGACGACCTTGCGGCCGCGACGGTTGCCGAACTGAACCGCACCGGCGGTCAGCGCGAACAGGGTGTCGTCGCCACCGCGACCGACGCCCGCACCCGGGTGGAAGTGGGTGCCACGCTGGCGGACCAGGATCTCGCCGGCGCTGACGACCTGGCCGCCGAAGCGCTTCACGCCGAGGCGCTGGGCGTTCGAGTCACGGCCGTTGCGGGTAGAGCTTGCGCCCTTCTTGTGTGCCATCTCGCTATCCCCTTACTTACTTCGCGGAGTCGATGCTCGTGATGCGGACGGCGGTGTGGCGCTGGCGGTGACCCTGGCGCCGACGGTAGCCGGTCTTGTTCTTGTAGCGCAGGATGGTGATCTTGTCGCCCTTGGTGTGGTCGACGACCTCGGCGTGAACCTTCACGCCGGCGAGCACCCAGGGGTCGGAGGTGACAGCGTCACCGTCGACGATCAGGATGGTCGAGAACTCCACCGAGTCACCCGGCTTGGCGTCAACACGGTCAATCTCCAGCACGTCGCCCACGGCGACCTTGTGCTGGCGGCCGCCGGCGCGAACGATCGCGTACATGCGGTACCTGCTTTCTCTACTCGGTCGGAACTCTCGATGCCAGCACCTGGGTATGGACACAGGGGCCTCCCCCGGTCGCCGGGCGATCCGGGAGGTGATCTGCTCGGGAGCAGGCGTGAGACACGCCGATGGTCAAGAATACGGATCGGTCGCCGACAGGGCAAACCGGACCGTACGGACCGGCCGGGTGCCGCGGGGGCACGCCGGCCGGCTCGGGCCGGACCGCGCCCCCGGGCGGGCGGCACGCGGCCGCTCGCCCAGGGGGCGCCCAGGTCCTACTCCGCCGCCGTATCACCCTCGGCGGCGGCCGCCTTCTTGGCCGCCGCGCTGGTCCGCTTGGTGGCGGTCTTGCGGGCGGTGGTCTTCTTCGCCGTCGTCGTCTTCTTGGCGGCGACGGTCTTCTTCGCGGCGGCCTTGCGCGGGGCCCGCTTCTTCGGCGCGGGGGCCTCCTCGACCGGCTCGGCCTCGGTCGGCTCCGCGGCGACGGCGGTCTCGGCGGCCTCCGCGATCGCCTCGGCGACCTGGGCCTCCTCAACGACCTCCTCGACGGCCGCGGCCTCCTCGACAGCCTGCTTCGGCGCCTCGGCGGCGGCGAACGCGGCCTGCATCGCGGCCTCGGCCCGGGACTGCAGCACCACGATCTCGGCCTCGCCCGGCGCACCGGCCGGCGCGGTCGCCTTGCGCACCGCACGGCGGCGGGTCCGACCGGCCGCGGGGGCCGGGGCGGGCGCGATCTCGACCAGGCTCGGCTGCTCGGCGACGACCGGCTCCGGCTGCGCCGCGGCCGGCTCGGCCTCCTCGACGGCCGGGGCAGCCTCGACGGCCTCCTCGACGGCCGGGGCGACCTCGACCGCCGGGACCAGCTCGAACTCCTCGTGCTCGTGCTCCGCGGCCACCTCGGCCTCGACCGGCTGCGGCTCCTCGACCGCGGCCCCGCCCTTGCCGCGCCGGCGGCGCTTGCCGCCACTGGCCGCGGCCTCGCCGGCGGTGCCCACCGGGCCGCCACCGCCACCCGGCGAGGTGGGCTGCTCCATGTGGACGATCACGCCGCGGCCGTTGCAGTGCACGCAGGACTCGGAGAAGGACTCCAGCAGCCCCTGGCCGACCCGCTTGCGGGTCATCTGCACCAGGCCCAGCGAGGTGACCTCGGCCACCTGGTGCTTGGTCCGGTCCCGGCCCAGGCACTCCAGCAGCCGGCGCAGCACCAGGTCGCGGTTGGACTCCAGCACCATGTCGATGAAGTCGATCACGATGATGCCGCCGAGGTCGCGCAGCCGCAGCTGGCGGACGATCTCCTCGGCCGCCTCGATGTTGTTGCGGGTGACGGTCTCCTCGAGGTTGCCGCCCTGGCCGACGAACTTGCCGGTGTTGACGTCGACCACGACCATCGCCTCGGTCCGGTCGATCACCAGCGAGCCGCCGCTCGGCAGCCAGACCTTGCGGTCCAGCGCCTTCATCAGCTGCTCGTCGATCCGGTAGGTGGCGAAGACGTCGACCGTGGAGGTCCACTTCTGCAGCCGCTCGGCCAGGTCCGGGGCGACCGAGGAGACGTACTCGTGGATGGTGTTCCACGCCTCGTCACCGGAGACGATGACCTTGCTGAAGTCCTCGTTGAAGATGTCGCGGACCACCCGGACGGTCATGTCCGGCTCACCGTACAGCAGGGTCGGCGCGTTGCCGCTGGCCGCCTTCTTCTGGATCTCCTCCCACTGCGACTGCAGCCGCTGCACGTCGCGGGTGAGCTCCTCCTCGCTGGCGCCCTCGGCGGCGGTGCGCACGATGACGCCCGCGTCGTCCGGGACGATCTTCTTGAGGATCTGCTTCAGGCGGGCCCGCTCGTTCTCCGGCAGCTTGCGGCTGATGCCGGTCATCGAGCCCTCGGGCACGTAGACCAGGTAGCGGCCGGGCAGCGAGATCTGGCTGGTCAGCCGGGCGCCCTTGTGGCCGATCGGGTCCTTGGAGACCTGCACCAGCACGGACTGGCCGGACTTCAGCACCGACTCGATCCGGCGCGGACCGCTGTGGCCGAGCTGCCCGAAGTTCACCTCACCGGCGTACAGCACCGCGTTGCGGCCCTTGCCGATGTCCACGAACGCGGCCTCCATCGACGGCAGCACGTTCTGGACCTTGCCCAGGTAGACGTTGCCGACGTACGAGGTGGCCTGCTCCTTGTTGACGTAGTGCTCGACCAGGACGCCGTCCTCCAGGACGCCGATCTGGGTGCGCTCGCCGTTCTGCCGGACCACCATGACCCGCTCGACCGACTCGCGGCGGGCCAGGAACTCGGCCTCGGTGATGATCGGCACCCGGCGGCGGCCCAGCTCGCGGCCCTCGCGGCGGCGCTGCTTCTTGGCCTCCAGGCGGGTGGAGCCCTTGATCGACTGCACCTCGTCCGGGTCGAAGGACGGCTCGGTGGAGCGGCGACGCGGCTCGCGAACCTTCACGACCGTGCGGACACCGTCCTCGGCGGTCTCCGCGGCCAGCTCCGGACCGGTGTCCCCGCTGCGGCGGCGACGGCGACGGCGGCGACGCGAGGACGCCAGACCACCGGCCAGCTCGTCCTCTTCCTCCTCCTCGGCGCCGGCCTCGACGGGCGCCTCGGCCTCGGCGGCCTGCTCGGCCTCCTGGGCCTCCGGCTCGAACTCCTCGGCCTCACCACGGCGGCGGCGGCGGCCGCCCCGGCGACGACGACGCGAGGGACGGCCGTCCTCCTCCCACTCCGCCTCCTGCTCCGGGCCGGCGGCGGGGGCCTCGACGGCCTCGGCCTCGACGGCCGGGGTCTCGGCGGCCTTGGCGACCGGCGCCTCGGCGACCGGCGGGCGGACCGGGCCGGCCACTCGGACCGGGGTGCGGCCGCGGCGGCGCCGGCCGACGCCGCTGTACTCGAACTCTTCGTCCTCCGCGGCGGCCGGCGCGGCGGGGGCCTCGGCCGGGGTGGCGGCGGGTGCCGGCGCGGCGGGCGGGGTGTAGGCGGTCGGCTCCTGGAAGACCGGCGCCTGGAAGATCGCGGTGGACGGGCGGACCGCCCGTCGGCGGGCGCGCGGGGCCTCGGCCACCGGCTCCGGGGCGGGCTCGACCGGCTGCTCGGCGACCGGCTCCTCCTCGGTCTCCTCGGGCTCGGCGACCTCGGCCGCCGGTTCGACGATCTCCACGGGGGCCGGCTCGGCCACCACCGGGGCACCGGCCGGCGCCTCCGCCCGCTTACGGGTCCGGCGCGCCCGCACCGGCTTCTCCGGCTCAGCGGCCTCGGCGGCCGGGGCGGCGGGGGTTTCGGCCTCGACGACCGGGGTCTCGGCGACGGGGGTCTCGGCGACCGGCGCGGTCTCGGCGCGCTTGCGGGTCCGCCGAGCCCGCACCGGCTTCTCCGGCTCGGCGGGCTGCTCGGCCACCGGTTCGACGACCTCCACGGGGGCCGGCTCGGCCACCACCGGGGCACCGGCCGGCGCCTCCGCCCGCTTACGGGTCCGGCGCGCCCGCACCGGTTTCTCCGCCTCGACGACCGGCACCTCGGCGGCCAGGGTCTCGACGGCGGGAACCTCGGCGGCGGTCTCCGCCGGAATCACGGTCTCGGCGCTCTCCGCGGCCGCGCCCTGCGGGGCGCCGGCCGGGCGGGACACCGCGCGCCGGCGGCGGCGCGGCGGGGTGGCGGAGGTGTCGCCGGCGGTATCGTCGCCCGCGCTCTGCTGCGGGTCGTTGTTCTCAGGCATGCGGGTGGATCTCCCGTCAGGCCCCCGGGCTCCGCATCCGGGCACGGCGCGGCACCGGTGGCCGGCCCCGGGCGCTCGGCGCCCCGGCCGACTCTCCACAGCGCCGCCGTGCGGACGCGAGGCCGCACAGGGGCTCGTAGTCTCGCTCGGCGCCCCGCTGGTGCGGGGTGTCGAAAGTCTTCTGGTCTGACCAGTCTTCTCAGGTTTTCCCTAGCTGCGCCGCCCCACAACCCCGGGTGGCTCCCTGGGCGGGTCCCGCCGGCCCTGCGGGCGGCGGGGTTTCCTGGGGCCCATCTGCCCTCGGGCCGATGAGCCACCGGAGGAATGGCCTCTGCGCGACGACGCTCGCTCCCCTGGGGAGCCGCGGGGGCCTGGAGCACGCAGGACCGGGTGGTTGGACCGGTCCTCGGCTCCGCCCGCTAGGCGGACGCTACGGCCTGCGGCCCGGCGGTCTCGGTAGGGACGGCCTGGGCCGCAGCGCGGTCGAGCGCCAGCGGGTCGGTCACCGTGCCGGTCTCCTCGTCGAGCGGCCCCTGCGCCAGCCTGGTCACCTCAGCGGGGACCGGCGGCGCGAGGTCGGCCGTCGCACGAAGACCGGACAAGACGTCGTCTGGTCGTACGGCGGGTGTGGCGTGTCGTACTACCAGGCGCAGTATCGCACAGGGACCGGTGGTCCGAACATCGGAGGTGGCCACGGATTCCCCGAGCGGACCAACACCGCTCCCGCCGGGGACCAGCTCGAAGCCGGCCACCGCACCGCGCGCGTCGAAGACCCGCAATCCGTTCTTGGTCTGCCGTTCCACCTCGACCCGCTCGGCCGCCAGGAAGAGTTCGACCGCGCGGCCGGCCTCCTCCTCGGTCACCCCGTCGAGCCGGATCTCCCACTGGGAGGCCTCCAGCCGCTCCACGAAGTTCGGGGTGCGGACCTCGACCGCGTCGATGACGTCCAGCCCCGCCGGGAGCGATTCGTCCAGCTGGGCACGGAGCTCCTGCGGATCGCGGAAGTCGGCCAGACCGATCTCCAGGTACTCGGCCTCGCTGGCCACCCCGGTGGGCGCCGCGTTGGCGTACGACACCTTGGGGTGCGGGGTGAACCCGGCCGAGTACGCCATCGGGACGGCGGACCGGCGCAGCGCCCGCTCGAAGGCGCGCTGGAAGTCACGGTGGCTGGTGAAACGCAGACGGCCCCGCTTGGTGTAGCGCAGACGGATGCGCTGCACCGTCGGTGCGGGAGGCGGGCCGTCGGGCATGCGGCGTGCCAGGGTCGCTCAGTCCTTCGTCAGTGGCCGCGTCCGGCAGCGCGTTGTCCTGCGCGTTCGTCCGGACTCTGTCAGGTCAAAGGGTACGCGCCCGGCCGGCGGGCTCGCGCCGAGCCCGGCGCGCTCCGGCGGACGCGACCCCGGGTGGGAGCGCGCGCCGTGGCCCGCGCCCTCACCCGGATCGAGCTACTGCTTGACGACCGTCAGCGGCAGCAGCTTCTTGCCCGTCGGGCCGATTTGAATGGCCGTGTCCATCTGCGGACACACCCCGCAGTCGAAGCACGGGGTCCAACGGCAGTCGTCGACCTCGACCTCCTCCAGCGCGTCCTGCCAGTCCTCCCAGAGCCAGTCCTTGTCGAGGCCGCTGTCCAGGTGGTCCCAGGGCAGCACCTCCTCGTAGGTCCGCTCGCGGGTGGTGTACCAGTCCACGTCCACGCCGCTGTCGGCCAGGCCCTTCTCGGCCGCCTCCATCCAGCGGTCGAAGGAGAAGTGCTCGCGCCAGCCGTCGAACCGGCCGCCGTCCTCGTACACCGCGCGGATCACCGCGCCGAGCCGCCGGTCGCCGCGCGAGAGCAGGCCCTCGACGATGCCCGGCTTGCCGTCGTGGTAGCGGAAGCCGATGTTCTTGCCGTACTTGCGGTCGCCGCGGATCGCGTCGCGCAGCTTGGCCAGCCGGGCGTCGGTGTCCGCCGAGCTGAGCTGCGGCGCCCACTGGAACGGGGTGTGCGGCTTGGGCACGAACCCGCCGATCGAGACCGTGCAGCGGATGTCGTTCTGCCCGGTGACCTCGCGACCCTTCTGGATGACGTTCTTCGCCATCTCGGCGATCTGCAGCACGTCCTCGTCGGTCTCGGTGGGCAGGCCGCACATGAAGTACAGCTTCACCTGGCGCCAGCCGTTGCCGTAGGCGGTGGCGACGGTGCGGATCAGGTCCTCCTCCGACACCATCTTGTTGATCACCTTGCGGATCCGCTCGCTGCCGCCCTCGGGGGCGAAGGTGAGGCCGGAGCGGCGCCCGTTGCGGGTCAGCTCGTTCGCCAGGTCGATGTTGAAGGCGTCCACCCGGGTCGACGGCAGCGAGAGGCCGACCTTGTCCTCGGTGTAGCGGTCGGCCAGCCCCTTGGCGATGTCACCGATCTCGGTGTGGTCCGCGGAGGAGAGCGAGAGCAGCCCGACCTCCTCGAAGCCGGTCGCCTTCAGCCCGCGCTCCACCATCTCGCCGATGCCGGTGATGCTTCGCTCCCGCACGGGGCGCGTGATCATGCCGGCCTGGCAGAAGCGGCAGCCGCGGGTGCAGCCGCGGAAGATCTCCACGGACATCCGCTCGTGCACCGTCTCCGCGAGCGGGACCAGCGGCTGCTTGGGGTACGGCCACTCGTCCAGGTCCATCACGGTGTGCTTGGAGACCCGCCACGGCACGCCGGGGGCGTTCGGGACGACCCGGCCGATCCGGCCGTCCGGCAGGTACTCGACGTCGTAGAACCGCGGCACGTACACCCCGCCGGTGCGGGCGAGGCGCAGCAGCAGCTCGTCGCGGCCGCCCGGGCGGCCCTCGGCCTTCCAGACCCGGATGATCTCGGTGATCTGGAGCACGGCCTCCTCGCCGTCACCGACCACCGCGCAGTCGATGAAGTCCGCGATCGGCTCGGGGTTGAACGCCGCGTGACCGCCGGCCAGCACGATCGGGTCGTCGATGGTGCGGTCCCCCGCCTCCATCGGGATCCCGGCCAGGTCGAGCGCGGCCAGCATGTTGGTGTAGCCGAGCTCGGTGGAGAAGGACAGCCCGAACACGTCGAAGGCGCGGACCGGCCGGTGCGCGTCCACGGTGAACTGCGGCACGCCGTGCTCCCGCATCAGCGCCTCGAGGTCCGGCCAGACGCTGTACGTCCGCTCGGCGAGCACGCCCTCGCGCTCGTTGAGCACCTCGTACAGGATCATGACGCCCTGGTTCGGCAGGCCGACCTCGTAGGCGTCGGGGTACATCAGTGCCCAACGGACGTCACAGGCGTCCCAGTCCTTGACGGTCGAGTTGAGCTCGCCGCCGACGTACTGGATCGGCTTCTGGACGTGCGGGAGGAGGGCCTCCAGGCGTGGGAAGACCGACTCGACAGTCATGCACCGGGACTTTCGTGACGTGGACGGGGTGACCCTCAAGGGTAACGCGGTGCGCGGGGCCGGCCCGACCGCCGCTCAGGCCAGCACGAACCGTTGCGTGCGCACACACTGCAGAAGCGCGATCGCGATCCAGCCGGCGAACATCGACGACCCGCCGTAGGAGACGAACGGCAACGGGATCCCGGCGACCGGCATGATGCCCAGCGTCATCCCGATGTTCTCGAAGGCCTGGAACGAGAACCAGGCGATCACCCCGCCCGCCACGATGGTCCCGTAGAGGTCACCGGCCTGCCGGGCGATCCGGCAGGCGCGCCAGAGCACGATGCCGAGCAGCAGGATGATGGCCGCCCCGCCGACGAAGCCGAGCTCCTCCCCCGCGACCGTGAAGACGAAGTCGGTCTGCTGCTCGGGCACGAACTGGCCCATGGTCTGGGTACCGTGGAAGAGCCCCTTGCCGGTGAGCCCGCCCGAACCGATCGCGATCCGGGCCTGCGCGGTGTTGTAGCCCACTCCGGCCGGGTCGAGCGCCGGGTTGGCGAAGGCCGCGAAGCGGTCGATCTGGTACTTGCTCAGCACCCCGAGCTTCCAGATCACCGCCGCCCCCGCGCCACCCGCCGCGAGCAGGCCGAAGACCCAGCGGTTGGGCGCGCCGGAGGCCAGCAGGATGCCCAGGATGGTCACCACCATCACCATCACCGAGCCCAGGTCGGGCATCAGCAGCACGATGCCGATCGGGATCCCGGCCAGCAGCAGCCCCTGTGCCACCGTGCGGTCGGTGGGCATCTCACGCTCTCCGGAGTCCACCCGGGAGGAGAGCACCACGGCCATCCCCAGCACGATCGCCAGCTTGGCGAACTCGGCGGGCTGGATCGAGAAGCCGCCGCCGAACTGGATCCAGGAGTGCGCGCCGTTGATGGTCGAGCCGAGTGGGCTGAGCACCGCGAACAGCATCAGCAGCGCCGACAGGTACAGCACCGGCACGGCCGCCCGGACCCGGTGGTGCCCCATCCACACCAGCACCCCGAAGAGCACCAGACCGATCATCAGATTGGTCAGATGGCGGTAGAGGAAGTACTGCGGGTCCCCGTGGGTCAGCGAGTCTCGGCCCCGGGTGGCCGACCAGACCAGCACCGAACCCACCAGCGACAGCGCCAGCGCGCTCAGCACCATCACCCAGTCCATCCGCCGCAGCGGAGCGTCCTTGGCCAAGGCCCGGGTCACCGCGCTCCGCCGCGGGGAGAGCCGGACCTGCCGGTACGTTCCGTAGGAGGAGGTCATGCCCGGCTCCTTCCGTGGCTCCGGGCACCGCCGGCCCGGGTGGGCTCGACGGCCACCAGGTCGGTGTACCCGGCGGTCCGCGCCGGCGCCGACGGCGTCCCGACCGACGGCGGCAGGTCGATCGAGTAGCTCGCGGTCTTCAGGATCGCGGTGCCGTCCGGATTGAACTTGGGCAGGTCCGCCTGCGGCGAGGGCAGCAGCGCCTTGCCGGCGTCGATGTTGCCCTTGTCGTCCACGCCGTAGAGCGCCTGGTAGATCCGGCGGACCGCGTCACCCGAACCGCCCGAGCCGGTGCCGCCCTGGCTGATCGTCATGATCACGGCGTAGTCCTTGCTGTAGGTGGCCAGCCAGGAGGTGGTCTGCTTGCCGTAGACCTCGGCGGTACCGGTCTTGGCGTGCAGCTGGATCTTGTCCTGCGGCCAGCCCGCGCCGGTGAACTTCCACGCCGCGGTACCGCTGGTGATCACGCCCGCGGTGGCCTCGTCGATGTACTGCAGGGTCTTGTCGTCGTCCGGCAGCTTGCCGTCGGCGTGCGGCGCGATGTTCCGGACCAGCTGGCCGCTGGGGGTGACCACGGCCTTGGCCACCGACGGCCGGTAGAGCGTGCCGCCGTTGGCCAGCGCCGAGTAGATCCGCGCCATCTGGACCGGGGTGACCAAGGTGTCGCCCTGGCCGATCGCGTAGTTGACCATGTCACCGGCGCGCATCACGTTGCCGTCCACGCAGTTCTCGCGGGCGATCTGGGTGGCGAAGTCGGTGCCGCCGCTGGCCGCCTGCTTGCACCAGGCGTCCTTGTTGGCGTCGTAGAAGGCCTGCTTCCACTGCCGGTCCGGCACCCGGCCGGTCACCTCGCCCGGCAGGTCGATCCCGGTCCTGGTGCCGAGCCCGAACTCGTGGGCGGTCTTGAAGAACCAGTCGTTCGGGTTCTTCGGCCTGATCCCGCCGTCCTTCTGCCACTCGTTGTAGGCCAGGCCGTAGAAGACGGTGTCGCAGGAGATCTCCAGCGCCTTCTCCAGCGAGATGTCGCCGAAGCTCTCACCCTCGAAGTTCTTGAACTCGCGACCGCCGATGGTCAGGCTGGTCGGGCACGGGTAGTGGCCGTCCAGCGGGTAGCCGGCCTGCACGGCGGCGCTGGTGGAGACCACCTTGAAGGTGGAGCCGGGCGCGGACTGGCCCTGGATGGCCCGGTTGAGCAGCGGGTAGTTGCTGGCCTGGCTGGTCAGGTTGGCGTAGTCACGGGCGGAGATGCCGCCGACCCAGAGGTTGGGGTCGTAGCTCGGCGCGCTGGCCATCGCGATGATCCGTCCGGTGTGGACGTCCATCACCACCGCGGCACCGGAGTCGGCCACGTAGTTCTTCTCGGTCTCCTTGTCCCACTGGGTCCGGGCGTCCGCCATCGCCTGCAGCAGGTTGTCCTCGGTCACCTTCTGCACCCGGGCGTCGATGCTGGTCACCACGTTGTCGCCGGGCTGGGCGGGGTTCCCGCCCGCGTTGCCGATCACCCGGCCGAGGTTGTCCACCTCCAGCCTGGTGACCCCGCTGGTGCCTCGCAGGTCGTTGTCGTAGACCGACTCCAGGCCGGCCCGACCGATCTGGTCGGACGGCAGGTACTTGTCCCGGCCGGTCTTCTTGGCGGTCTTGCTCACCTCGTCGTCGGTGACCGGGGAGAGGTAGCCGAGCACCTGCGCCGCGTTGGCGCCGTCCGGCCCGGGGTACTGCCGGAGGGCGGTGGGCTGGGCGCTGACCCCGGGGAAGTCCTCGTCGCGCTCCATGATCTGCATCGCCTGCTGGGTGGTGGCCTGGTCGGTGACCGGGATCGGCTGGTACGGCGAACCGTTCCAGCAGGGTTGCGGCGTCTTGGCGTCGCACAGCCGGACCTTGTCCTCGACGTCCTTCGGCGCCATCCCGAGCACCTGGGCGAGCCGGGTGAGCGCCGCCCTGCCGTGGTCCTTCTGCTGCAGCAGCGAGGTCCGGCTCACCGAGACCACCAGCTTGGTCTGGTTGCCGGCCAGCACCCGGCCGTCCGCGTCCAGGATCTCGCCGCGCACGGCCGGGTCGATCACCTCGCGGATGTGGTTGCTGGACGCCTTGGCGATGTACTCGCTGCCGTTGCGGATCTGCAGGTACCAGAGCCGCCCGCCGAGGGTGGCGAGCAGCGAGAGCACCAGGATCTGCAGCACGACCAGACGGATCGTCACCCGGCGGGTGCGGCCGCTCTCCGGGATGTTGCTCACGTGTCGGGACTCCATAGTGACCGGGGGATGCCGAACATTTCAGACGCCGGTGACGCGCTTCTTGCGGCTCGAGGGCGGCATCGGAGAGGCCTCCCGGGTGGTGCGGTAGCGGGCGATGGTGCCCAGGCCCGGGCCGGTGACCTCGCTCCCCACCGCGCCCGGGTCGGCCCGGCGGGCCAGCAGCAGCACCCCCGGTACCACGAAGGGGGCCAGCAGGAGGTCGTAGAGGAGCGCGCTGGCGACCAGCCCGGACAGCCCGACGTGCCGGGCGGCGGTGTCCCCGACCAAGGCCCCCACCAGCGCGTACAGCAGGGTGGAGAACACCGCGGCCCCCGCCACCACCAGCAGCGGGAGGGTCATCGACCGGGGGCGGCCCGGCTCGGGCCGGCACATCCCGGCCGCGTAGCCCATCACACAGAGCACCAGCGCGAACCGCCCGATCGCGTGGTCGGACGGCGGCGCCAGGTCGGCCAGCAGCCCGGCCGCGAAGCCGGTCAGGCAACCGCCGGACGGCCCGAACACCAGGGCCAGCCCGACCACCACCAGCAGCAGCAAGTCGGGTGTGGCGCCGGGTAGTTGGAGCCTTCCGAGGACGCTCACCTGGAGCACCAGGGCGAGCAGGACCAGGACGGCGGCGAGCAGGACGCGCCTGATGAGCATCGGTCAGTTCCCCCCGGACGGCGAGGACGACGGCGAGGACGACGGCTGCGCCACCGGCGGTGACGCGCCGGCCGCCTGCGCCGTGGCCGTGGACGTGGTGGCGGACGCGCCGGCACCGGCCGACGGGCCCGCCCCCGGCGACCCGCCCGGCTGGCCGGACGGCTGGGTGGACGGCTGGCCGGACGGCTGGCCGGACGGCGAGGGAGCGCCGGCGGCGGACGGGGAAGGCGTGCCGCTGGGCATCGGCGGCAGCACCGAGTCCCGCGGGTCGGTCCGCGGCGGCACCACCACCACGCCCACCAGGTCGAGCCGGGTGAACGAGACGAACGGCTCCACCAGCACGGTCTTGGTCAGCTCGCCGGGCGTGGCCTCCACCGAGACCACCTTGCCGACCGGCACGCCCGGAACGAACGGCCGCCCGCCCTGCGAGCCGAAGGTGACCATCCGGTCGCCCGGCTTGACCTGGGCCTTGCCGTTGAGCAGCTCGACCCGTAGCGGGCCGTTCCCCTGGCCGGTGGCGAAGCCGATCTCACCGCTGCTCTCCATCCGGGTGCCCGCGGTGAATCCGGGATCGGTGGCGAGCAGCACGGTGGCGGTGCCGCGGGCCACCGTGGTGACCCGGCCGACCAGGCCCTCTCCGTCGATCACCGTCATGTCCCGCTGCAGGCCGTCGTCGCTGCCCGCGTCGATGGTGATGGTCCAGGAGAAGCCCTGGGCCGCGCCGATGGCGATCACCTGCGCGGCCTTGATCGTGTACCCGCCGGTGCCGGCCGTCCGCAGCAGGTCGTCGAGCTGCTTGGTGCGGCCGGTCGCGGCGTCGGAGGAGGCGAGCCGCTGGCGCAGCTCGGTGTTCTCGGCCCCGAGCTGGTCGAGGCGCTGCTGCTGGGTGCCGGAGTCCCGGATCGCCCGAACCGTACGAGCTATCGGGTCGACCGCCCCGGCCGCACTCCGCTCGACCGGGCCGAGCACCCCGGCCGCGGCCCGGCGGGCACCGCCCAGTGGGGAGTTCGCACTGCCCCGGATGTCCACGGTGATCAGCGCGAAGGCAACCGCCACCAGCACAACGAGCAGCAGTCGGCTCTCTCGGGTGTCCCTCACGACGCTGGAGCTGCCCCTTCTGGGAGTCGGCGGATGTCCTCGGGTGCCGCAGGTGACCGCACCCGATGTCTAACGACGCGGCTGCGCGTCCAGCACCTGCTGGAGCGCCTCGAACTCCTCGACGCACCGACCGGAGCCGAGCGCCACCGAGTCCAGCGGGTTCTCCGCGATGTGGATCGGCATCCCGGTCTCCCGACGCAGCCGCTCGTCCAGGCCGCGCAGCAGCGCGCCACCGCCGGTGAGCACCACGCCACGGTCCATCACGTCGCCCGCCAGCTCCGGCGGGCACTGGTCCAGGGTGGTCTTGACCGCGTCGATGATCGAGTTCACCGGCTCGTCGATGGCCTCGCGGACCTCGGCGGCGGAGATCACCACGGTCTTCGGCAGGCCGCTCACCAGGTCGCGACCGCGGATCTCGGCGTGCTCGTCCTTCTCGGTCTCCGAGCTGTACGCCGAGCCGATGCTCATCTTGATCTGCTCGGCGCTGCGCTCGCCCAGCAACAGCGAGTACTCCTTCTTGATGTGCTGCACGATCGCGTTGTCCAGCTCGTCGCCGGCCACCCGGATCGACTGCGCGGTGACGATGCCGCCGAGCGAGATCACCGCGACCTCGGTGGTGCCGCCGCCGATGTCCACCACCATGTTCCCGGTCGCCTCGTGGACCGGCAGGCCGGCGCCGATCGCGGCGGCCATCGGCTCCTCGATGATGTGCACCTGACGGGCGCCGGCCAGATGGCTGGCCTCGACCACGGCCCGGCGCTCGACGCCGGTGATCCCGCTCGGCACGCAGACCACGACCCGGGGGCGGGCCAGGTAGCGGCGGCGGTGGATCTTCTGGATGAAGTAGCGGAGCATCCGCTGGGTGATCTCGAAGTCGGCGATCACCCCGTCCTTCAGCGGCCGGATGGCGATGATGTTGCCGGGCGTACGCCCGATCATCTTCTTCGCCTCGGAACCGACCGCGAGAATGCCCCCGGTGTTGGTGTTGACCGCCACGACTGACGGCTCGTTCAGGACGATCCCCTTGCCCCTGACGTACACCAGCGTGTTGGCAGTGCCGAGGTCGATCGCCAGGTCACGCCCGATGAACGACAGATTGTTGGCCATGGGGTGAGGAACGCCTTCCGAACGAGATGTCATGGGCAGGGAGAGGCCTCGCGCAGTCACCCGCAATGGCAGCCGTACGCACACCACCAGACCTGTCCGGCCCGCGAGTTGTCTCCATCGTAGCCACGCCCGGCGATCGCGTCGGCGGGCTGGGCATGGCGTCCATTCTCCGTCGGCGGATCAGTTCTCCCAGCATTGGGACGCCGTGTCGGCGGATCCAGTTCCATATTTGAGGATCAAATTCCCACGGTTGGCTGATTCTGATCGGTCACCCGGAGGCCCACAAACAGTCAGGCGCGCGGCCGGTCCGCGGGAAAGCGGATCGGACGCGCGCCGGAGGAGGACTGATCAGGCGTGGGCCGGGAAGAAGATCTTGATCTCGCGCTCGGCGGAGGCCTCGGAGTCGGAGGCGTGGATCAGGTTCTCCCGGGTGATCGTGGCGTAGTCGCCGCGGATCGTGCCGGCGCCGGCGACCAGCGGGTCGGTCGCACCGGCCAGCGCCCGGATGCCCGGGATCACGTTCTCGCCCTCCACGATCAGCGCGATCGACGGGCCGGAGGTCATGAACGCCAGCAGCGGCTCGTAGAAGTCCCGGCCGACGTGCTCCGCGTAGTGCTGCTCCAGCGTCTCGCGGTCAAAGGTGCGCAGCTCGACCGCGGTCAGCCGCCAGCCGGCCTTGCGTTCGATCCGGCTGATGATCTCGCCGGCCAGGCCGCGCTGGACGGCGTCGGGCTTGAGCAGGACGAGAGTGCGCTGGGACACGGTGCGGCTCCAGGTGTTTCGGGGCGGGATGGTGTATGCCACCGCCCCCGAGGTTACCTTGCGTGAGCAACGGGTCAGGCGGCGGCCGCCGCCGCCCGTTCGGCCTTGATCACGTCGATCTTCCGGCCGTAGTGCACCGAGCACCACCACAGGCCGGCGAAGACCAGGCCGAGGCCGTACATGGTGGGCAGCACCAGACCACTGGCGACCAGGCCGAGCTGCAGCGCCCAGCCGACCGCCACCGCGCCGGGGCGGGTGATCACACCGCAGAGGAGCACACAGAGCGCGATCGCGATGCCGCTGACGGTCCAGATCGTGCCGGTCGACACGTGCGACAGCTGCATCGCCACCAGCCCGGCGAACAGGATCACGAACGCCTCGCCGATCAGCGTCGAGGAGCAGAGGGTGCGCATCGGTCACTTCCTCCCGAGGAGCAGCCGGGCCTCGCCGACCGTGATGACGGAACCGGTGATCAGGACGCCGGCGCCGCCGAGGTCGCCCTCCTCCTCGGCGAGCGTGACGGCGGCGTCGATGGCGTCGTCCAGGCGTGGTTCGACCTGCACCCGGTCCTCACCGAAGACCTCGACGGCCTGGGCGGCCAGGGTGTCCACCGGCATCGCGCGGTGGGTGGAGTTCTGGGTCACCACGACCTCGGCCAGGATCGGCTCGAAGGCCTCCAGCAGGCCGGTGACGTCCTTGTCCCCGCTGGTTCCGATCACCCCGACCAGCTTGGTGAAGCCGAAGGACTCGCCGATCGCGGCCGCGGTCGCCTCGGCGCCGGCCGGGTTGTGCGCGGCGTCCAGCACGATGGTCGGGCTGCGCCGGACCACCTCCAGCCGGCCCGGCGAGCTGACCCCGGAGAACGCCTGCCGCACCTTGTCGACGTCCAGCCGGCCCTCGCGGGCGGCGCCGACGCCGAAGAAGGCCTCCACCGCGGCCAGGGCCACCGCCGCGTTGTGCGCCTGGTGCTCGCCGTGCAGCGGCAGGAAGATGTCGTCGTACTCGGCGCCGCCGAGCCCCCGCAGCGTCACCAGCTGGCCGCCGACCGCGACCTCGCGGTGCAGCACGCCGAACTCCATGCCCTCCCGGGCCACCGTGGCGTCCACCCGGACGGCGTGCTCCAGGATCACCTGCGCGGCGTCCAGCGGCTGCTGGGAGACGACCGCGAGCGCACCGGGCTTGATGATCCCGGACTTCTCGGCGGCGATCTCGCCGGTGGTCCCGCCCAGGTAGTTGGTGTGGTCCAGGGAGATCGGGGTGATCACGGCGACCGCGGCGTCGACCACGTTGGTGGCGTCCCAGGTACCGCCCATCCCGACCTCGACCACGGCCACGTCGACCGGGGCGTCGGCGAAGGCGGCGTACGCCATGCCGGTGAGCACCTCGAAGAAGGAGAGCGGGACCGGCTGGGCCGCGTCGACCATCCCGAGGTAGGGCTCGATGTCCTGGTAGGCCTCGACGAACCGCTGCTCGCTGATCGGCTGCCCGTCCAGGCTGATCCGCTCGGTCACCGACTCGACGTGCGGGCTGGTGTAGCGGCCGGTGCGCAGCTCGAAGGCGTTCAGCAGCTGCTCGACCATCCGGGCGGTGGAGGTCTTGCCGTTGGTGCCGGTGATGTGGATCGACGGGTAGGACCGCTGGGGCTGGCCCAGGATGTCCATCAGCGCCGCGATCCGGTCGAGCGACGGCTCCAGCTTGTTCTCCGGCCAACGCTTGGCCAGTTCGGCCTCGACCTCACGCAGCCCGGACGGCTGGTCGGCGTCCCCGCCGCTGGGGCGGATGGTGTAGGGGTTCTGCTCGGCGCTGCTCACGTGCCCAGTCTACGGAGTGCCGGGCCCGCCCCCCGCGTCCGGGCGTGGCAGCGTCGTGGCGGCCAGCGCCTCGCGCAGCCGACCACCGTGCTCGGCCAGCCGACCGGCGGCGGTGGCGGCGTCCACCCCGGCGAGCAGGACCAGGACGGCCGGCTTGGCCTCCCCGCCGGTCGCGGCCAGCGCGGCCTCGATCTCCGCCTCCCCCGCCCCGGTGACCTGCTCGACCAGCCGGTGGGCGCGGGCCCGGAGCTTCTCGTTGCTCGCCAGCAGGTCGACCATCAGGTTCCCGTAGGTCTTGCCGAGCCTGATCATGGTGATCGTGGAGAGCAGGTTGAGCACCAGCTTCTGCGCGGTGCCGGCCTTCAGCCGGGTCGAGCCGGCCAGCAGCTCCGGGCCGGTCACCACCTCCAGCGGGTGCTCGGCCGCCGCGCCGAGCGCGGAGCCCCGGTTGCCGGCCAGGCCGACGGTGAGCGCGCCGAGCGCCCGGGCGTGGGCCACCACCGCCACCGCGTACGGGGTGCGCCCGGAGGCGGAGATGCCGACCACGGTGTCCACCGGCCGCGGCCCGAGCGCCTCCAGGTCGGCGACGGCGCTCGCCGCGGAGTCCTCGGCGCCCTCCACCGCGGTCAGCAGCGCGGCCGGCCCGCCCGCGAGCAGCGCGGTCACCTGGTCGGGTCCGGTGCGGAAGGTCGGCGGGCACTCGGCGGCGTCCAGCACGCCGAGCCGGCCGGCGGTACCGGCGCCCGCGTAGACCAGCCGGCCGCCGCGGGCCATCCGTTCGGCGATCGCGTCCACCACGAGGGCGATCCGCGGCAGCAGCGGGGTGATCGCCGCCGGGACGAGCGCGTCCTCCCGGTTCATCAGCCGGGCGATCTCCAGCGTGGAGAGCCGGTCCAGCTCGGCGAGTTCGGGCCGGACCGCCTCGGTGGCCAGCTCGGCCAGCTCGGCCCGCAGCCCGGGCCGCGACCCGCCGACGGCCGGCCGGTTCAACACGGCGCCGGCACCTCGGGCGACTGGCGGGCCCGCAACTCGGCCACCACCTCGTCGATCTCCTCCTCCGGCAGCAGCGGCAGCATCATCGCCACCCCCTGCAGCAGCCCGCCGAGCAGGAACGTGGTGTCCGCGGTGCAGGAGACCAACTCCCTCACGGTCTCGACCTCTCCGCCGCGGACCGCCTCGATCAGCCGGGCCGCGTCGGCCGACTCCTCGTCCACCGCGACCCCGATCGGTCCGGCCGGCGCCCGGCGGGCCAGTGCCCGCAACACCTTGTCGCCGACCGCCGGCGCATAGGCCTTGCGGACCGCCTCGGCGGCGATCCAGGTCAGCAGGGTCAATACCTCGCGCTCGACCTGGTCCTCCAACAACCGGTCCAACGCGGCGTCATAGGCGAGTTGATTGCCGTGCCGGAAGGCGAGCAGCATTGTCGCGGCCCGCCCCTTGGCCTCCTCCACTCGTTGCGCAGGAAGTTCGCCGGCCAACTTGTGCACTGCCACCATGCCCTGCCTTCCCCTCACGAACACCACCGCCCGGAACTTCCGAACACCGTATACGGGAGGCCTTCCCAGGTCACCGGACCGGGCCGGAAGAAGTTCGAGAAAGCGGAAAATTCACCACCGATTTCCGTATCGGGGAATTCGAGAGGGAATCCGGCCTTCGGCGGGCGCGTCGGGAGAAGGGCGAAGTGAACCGGCAGCCGCTCAGCCGCTCACCGCGAAGACCCGGCGCAGGGTCTCCATCTCCTCGACGCAGCGGCCGGAACCGACCGCGACGCAGTCCAGCGGGTTCTCGGCCACCCGGACCGGCAGTTCGGTCTGCCGGGATATCCGCTCCGCCAGTCCGCGCAGCAACGCGCCGCCGCCGGTCAGCACGATGCCGTCGTCCAGCACGTCGCCGGCCAGCTCGGGCGGCACCTCGTCCAGCGTGCCGGTGACCGCGGTGATGATCTCCTCGATCGGCTCGTGCAACGCGGCCCGGACCTGCTCGGCGGTGATCACCCTGGTCCGTGGCAGCCCGCTGACGCTGTCCCGGCCGCGCACCTCGGCGGCCTCCGGCAGCCCGTCCACCTCCTGGGCCGAGCCGATCGCCAACTTCACCTCCTCAGCGGTCCGTTCACCGATCACCAGGCCGTGGTCGGCCTTCACCCGCTTGGCGATCACGGTGTCCATCCGGTCCCCGCCGGTGCGGATCGAGCGGGCCGCGACGATCCCGCCGAGCGAGAGCACCGCGACCTCGGTGGTACCGCCGCCGATGTCCACCACCATCGAGCCGGTCGGCTCCTGCACCGGCAGACCGGCCCCGATCGCGGCGGCCATCGGCTCCTCGACCAGGTGGACCGAGCGGGCGCCGGCGCTGCTCACCGCCTCGATCACGGCCCGCCGTTCGACCCCGGTGATGCCGCTGGGCACGCAGACCACCACGCGCGGTCGCGGGCCGAAACGATTCTTCTCCCCCATCGCCTTGCGCAGCAGGTGCCGCAGCAGGTGCCGGGTGCCCTCGAAGTCGGCGATCACACCGCCGCGCAGCGGGCGGGCCGCCACGATGTCACCGGGGGTCCGACCCAAGGTCCGCTTGGCCTCGGCACCGACGCTCAGCACCTCCCCGGTCCGGCGGTCCAGCGCTATCACCGAGGGCTCGTTGAGCACGATGCCCTGACCCTGCCGGTAGACCAGCGTGTTGGCCGTGCCGAGGTCGATCCCGAGGTCGCGTCCCCGCCCGTACTGACTGCCCAGCATCCCGCGCCACCTCACCCTTTTCCCCGCCGACCAGGTCCCTCCCGAGCCTACGTCATCGTGTCCGCGGCCCGGCCGGACGGCGAATCGGCGCCCCCAACTCCCCTGCCGCGCAAGGAAACGGCGCGGGGCCGCAGCTCCGGTTGGAGATGCGGCCCCGGTGTTGACCAACCGTCCGGCGTCAGCCCTGCGGCAGTGCGGCCAGCTGCGCGGTGATCCGGGCGATGTCGGCCTCGGCGGCGGCCTGCCGGGCGCGGATCTTGACCACCACGTCCTCCGGCGCCTTGGCCAGGAAGCCCTCGTTGCCGAGCTTGGCGGCGGTCTGGGTCTTCTCCTTCTCGGCGACCGCGAGGTCCTTCTGCAGCCGCTTGCGCTCGGCGGCCACGTCGATCGCGCCGGAGAGGTCCAGCGCCACGGTGGCGCCGGCCACCGGGAGCGAGGCGGTGGCGGTGAAGCCCTCCTCCGGCAGGGTCAGCCGCAGCAGCGAGCGGATCGCGTCCTCGTGCGCGGCCAGCACGGTACCGGTCAGCTCCAGGCCGGCCGGGACCTTCTGCCCCGGCTTCAGACCCTGGTCGGAACGGAACCGGCGGACCTCGGTCACCACCTGCTGGAGCGTGGCGATCTCGGCCTCGGCCGCGGCGTCCCGGCGGGTCGGGTCGGCGGTCGGCCACTCGGCGATCACCACCGACTCGGCGCCGGTGAGCGTGGTCCAGAGCGTGTCGGTGACGAACGGGACCACCGGGTGCAGCAGCCGCAGCGTCACGTCCAGCACCTCGCCCAGCACCCGGCGCGAGGCGTCGGCCTGCGCGCCGCCCTTGGCCAGCGTGGTCTTGGAGAGCTCGACGTACCAGTCGAAGACCTCGTCCCAGGCGAAGTGGTACAGCGCCTCGGAGAGCTTGGCGAACTGGTAGTCCTCGTAGAGGTCGTCCACCTCGGCGACGGTCGCGTTCAGCCGGGACAGGATCCAGCGGTCCGCCGCGGTCAGCTCCTCCGGCGCGGGCAGCGGGCCGTCCACCGTCGCACCGTTCATCAGCGCGAAACGGGTGGCGTTCCAGATCTTGTTGCAGAAGTTGCGCGAGCCCTGGACCCAGTCCTCGCCGATCGGCACGTCGGTGCCGGGGTTGGCGCCGCGGGCCAGCGTGAAGCGCAGCGCGTCCGAACCGTAGGCGTCCATCCAGTCCAGCGGGTTGACCGCGTTGCCGAAGGACTTCGACATCTTCTTGCCGAACTGGTCGCGGACCATGCCGTGCAGCGCGATGGTGTGGAACGGCGGGGTGCCGTCCATCGCGTAGAGGCCGAACATCATCATCCGGGCGACCCAGAAGAAGAGGATGTCGTAGCCGGTGACCAGCACGGAGGTCGGATAGAACTTCTCCAGCGCGGGGGTGCGCTCGGGCCAGCCGAGGGTGGAGAACGGCCACAGGCCGGAGGAGAACCAGGTGTCCAGGACGTCGGTCTCCTGGTGCCAGCCCTCGCCGGTCGGCGGCTGCTCGTTCGGGCCGACGCAGACCACCTCGCCGTCCGGGCCGTACCAGACCGGGATCCGGTGGCCCCACCAGAGCTGGCGGGAGATGCACCAGTCGTGCAGGTTGTCCACCCAGCCGAAGTAGCGGGACTCCATCTCCTGCGGGTGGATCTTCACCCGGCCGTCGCGCACCGCGTCGCCGGCCGCCTGCGCCAGCGGGCCGACCTTGACCCACCACTGCATCGACAGCCGCGGCTCGATGGTGGTCTTGCAGCGCGAGCAGTGACCGACCGAGTGGACGTACGGGCGCTTCTCCGCGACGATCCGGCCCTCTTCGCGCAGCGCGGCGACGATCGCCGAGCGGGCCTCGAAGCGGTCCAGCCCCTCGAACGGGCCGTGCGCGGTGATCACGCCGCGCTCGTCCAGCACGGTGACGCTGGGCAGGTCGTGGCGCTGGCCGATCTCGAAGTCGTTCGGGTCGTGCGCCGGGGTGACCTTGACCGCGCCGGTGCCGAACTCCGGATCGACGTGGGCGTCGGCGACGATCGGGATCCGGCGCCCGGTGAGCGGCAGCTCGATCTCCCGGCCGATCAGGTGGGCGTAGCGCTCGTCCTCCGGGTGCACCGCGACGGCGGTGTCACCGAGCATGGTCTCCGCCCGGGTGGTGGCGACGACGATCTCCGCATCGCCCGAGCCGTAGCGGATCGAGACCAGTTCACCGTCGTCGTCCTGGTACTCCACCTCGATGTCGGAGATGGCGGTCAGGCAGCGCGGGCACCAGTTGATGATGCGTTCGGCGCGGTAGATCAGGCCCTCGTCGAAGAGCTTCTTGAAGATGGTCTGCACGGCCTGGGAGAGGCCCTCGTCCATGGTGAACCGCTCGCGCGACCAGTCCACGCCGTCGCCGAGGCGGCGCATCTGGCCGGAGATCTGGCCGCCGGACTCGGCCTTCCACTGCCAGACCCGGTCCACGAAGGCCTCCCGGCCCAGGTCGTGGCGGGACTTGCCCTCCTTGGCCAGCTCGCGCTCGACCACGTTCTGGGTCGCGATGCCGGCGTGGTCCATGCCGGGCTGCCAGAGCACCTCGTGGCCCTGCATCCGCTTACGGCGGGTCAGCGCGTCGATCAGGGTGTGCTCGAAGGCGTGGCCGAGGTGCAGCGAGCCGGTGACGTTCGGCGGCGGGATGACGACGGTGTACGGGGGCTTCTCGCTCTTCTCGTCCGCCGTGAAGTAGCCGCGCGCTACCCAGCGCTCGTACAGCTCGCCCTCTACCTCCGCCGGGGCGTAGGTGGTCGGGAGGGCTGCCGCTTGGTCCCCGGACGCGAGGTCGGGGCGCTGGTTCGTCATGTCGCTCACGACACACAGTTTACGGAACCCGAAGGCGCCCTCCGTCCGCCGGAGGGCCGGTGGACTCCGGGGACAGCCCGAGCGGCCGTACGGTACCGTGCCCCGGTACTCGTTCATGTGATCGGGCGAGTACGGACAAATCGGTAACAGGCCGCGACGGCGGCGGGGGAGTCGACACACAGATGTACGGCCAGGGTCAACCGCAGTATCCGCAACAGGGCCAGCCGCCCTACGGGCAGCCGCCGCAGTACGGCGCGCCGCCGCAGTACGGCTACCCCCAGCAGCCGCCGCCACCGCAGTACGGTCAGCCGGCGCCCCCGCAGTACGGCTACCCCCAGCAGCCCGCGCCGCCGCAGTACGGCTACCCCCAGCAGCCGCAGTACGGCGGCTACCCGCCGGCTCCGGCGCCGAAGGGCAAGGGCGGCCTGGTGATCGGGCTGGTGATCGGCGTGCTGGTGATCGGCGGCGGCGCGTTCGCCGCCGTCGAGCTGGCCGGCGGCGGGGGCGGTGGCTCGGCCACGGCCGGCAGCTACCAGCTGACCACCCCGCAGAGCCTGCCCGGCGGCTACACCCAGAAGACCGCCAAGACCCAGCCCGCCGACCCCGGCCAGGCGGCCGCGATCGGCACCAACGTCACCGCGCTGGGCGCCAGCTACACCAAGGGCGGCAACGCGCTGGACAGCCTCAGCATCGCCGGCCGCTACGGCGACCTCACCAACCCGTCCAAGGCGCTCAGCGACTACTCCAGCCAGGTCACCGGCTCCAGCGGGGCCACCTGGACCACCCCGCTCACCGCGTACTCCGGCGGCAGCGACAAGGACGGCGCGACCATGGAGTGCGGCATCCTCGGGGTGCAGATCGCCGGTGCGCCGGCCACCGGCCAGACGGTCTGCGTCTGGTCCAGCAGCTCGACCTTCGCCTCGGTGAGCTTCACCAAGATGTCCGGCATCCAGATGCAGACGGTGCCGCCGGCCGACGCGGCCAAGCAGGCCTGGGCGATCCACGACGCCATGGTGACCAAGTAACCGCCGTTGGCACAGGCGCGGGGGAAGGGCGCACCCCCCCCCTGTTTGTCCTCCTCTCCCGTTCCTAGAGGCCCCGACCCTTTTTTGTTCCCTCCCCCCTTCTTCCCTTTCTCCGGGCTCAAGCCGTGGGC